>JAKQJQ010000374.1 GCA_029561105.1 Bacteroidota bacterium | reverse complement strand
TTGACATTGAAATTGTTCGGCGTTTCAAAAGCGACGTGTTTTACAAATGATTTTCCGTTGTCGGCCACGAGTTCACCATCGATATAGGTTTGCAACACCTTGAAATCTTTTAGATCTTCTACCACAATGAAATCGGCAGGGTCATTTTCACGAAGTTGGCCCACATCCATTTTATAGTGACCAATCGGGTTGAGGCAAGCGGCCTGTAACACTTTGAAAACATCGACACCTTTGGCCACAGCGCGTGCGCACAAAGCGTTGATGTGACTTACAATCAAATCGTCGGGATGTTTGTCATCCGAGCAGAACATCATATGCTCAAAATGTTCGGGAAGCAAATCAATCAACGCCTCAAAGTTCTTGGCGGCGCTGCCTTCGCGGATGATAACTTTCATTCCCAGTGAAAGCTTTTCCTGGGCTTCGTCGTAAGTGAAACATTCATGGTCGGTGGTAATTCCGGCGTTGATGTATTTTTTGACGGGTTCGCCGCGCAAACCCGGTGCATGGCCGTCGACAGGTTTGTTGAAGTGTTTGGCCCAGGCGATTTTTTTCAAGACTTCCGGGTCATCGAATAACACGCCCGGATAGTTCATCATTTCGGCGAGGTAATAGATATCGGGAGAGGCCAGCAATTCCTTGATACCGTTTGAATCGATGACCGCACCCGCTGTTTCAAAAGCCGTAGCCGGAACGCAAGATGGCGCGCCAAAATGAAATTTGAGCGGTACTTTTTTACTGTTTTCAATCATGTAGTACACGCCGTCTTTTCCCAACACATTGGCAATTTCGTGCGGATCAGAGATCGTCGCGACCGTTCCGTGCAGTACCGCCAGTTTGGCAAATTCCGAAGGCACGAGCATCGAGCTTTCTATATGGATGTGCGCATCGATAAATCCGGGAAGGAGGTAGGTTTTGTTGGTGTGTTCTTTTGCTGTGATCGAAGTGATCTTGCCGTTGGCTACTGTGAGTTCGCCGCTGTAAATGCGTCGGTTGGCGATGTCTACGATCTGTCCCTGAATCTGCATGGTTGATTGTTTTAATGGTAACGAAGGTGCGATTTTTTCTGTCCGATTTCAAAAAAAATACACTAAATTTGATTGCCGATATCTTTTTTATACACCATACAAAATTCAATCTTATGCGCTGGAACCTCCAACCCAATCCCGATTTACAAAAATCAAAAGCCCTTGCCGAAGTCCTAAATGTTGAGCCGTTAGTTGCCCAACTGCTGTTGCAGCGCGGCATTGAAACGTTTGATGAAGCCCGGCAGTTTTTCCGTCCCAATTTGAATAATTTGCACGATCCGTACCTGATGAAAGATATGGACAAAGCCGTCGCACGCATCGAGCAAGCCATCACTGATGGAGAGAATATCCTCGTGTTTGGCGATTACGATGTTGACGGTACCACCGCCGTTTCATTGGTTTCGTCTTTCCTCAAAACCATCTGCGCGAACGTGGCGACCTATATTCCCGACCGTTATGACGAGGGCTATGGTGTTTCGTTCAAAGGAATCGATTATGCCGATGACAATGGCTGTTCGTTGATTATTGCGCTGGATTGCGGTATTAAATCGATTGACCATGTGCAGTACGCCAAATCCAAAAACATTGATTTTATCATCTGTGACCACCACCGTCCGGGCGCGACTTTACCCGACGCGGTGGCCATCCTCGACCCCAAACGCGATGACTGCCATTATCCTTACGATGAATTGTGCGGTTGTGGTATCGGATTTAAACTCATCCAGGCTTTAGGACAGAACAGGGAACAGACGATAGAAGATTTGAGGGCGTATCTCGATTTGGTGGCTACTGCCATCGCCGCCGACATTGTCCCGATTACAGGAGAAAACCGCATACTTGCACATTTTGGATTAGAGGTCATCAATTCGTTTCCTCGACCCGGAATCCACGCCATGATCCACCAAATCAACAAACAAAAGCTCACCATTACCGATGTGGTTTTTATCATAGCGCCCAGGATTAACGCCGCCGGACGCATCAAACATGGCAACCATGCGGTGGAGTTGCTCACCGAATTCAGCTTTGAGCAGGCGCAGCAATTTGCATCAGAAATTGAGCAATACAATAGCGAGCGCAAAGACCTCGACAAATCAATTACGGCGCAGGCGCTGCGACAAATCCATGAAAATAAAGAAGCCGAACGGTTTACCACGGTAGTTTTTGACGAAAGTTGGCACAAAGGTGTCATCGGGATCGTGGCCTCGCGGCTGATCGAAACCTATTACCGACCCACGTTGGTGTTTACCAAAAGCGGTGACAAGTATGCGGCTTCGGCACGCTCTGTCAAAGGATTTGATATTTACAATGCGCTTGAGGCTTGTGCCGAACATCTAGAACAGTTTGGTGGCCATATGTACGCGGCAGGAATGACCCTAAATGCCGAGAAATACCTGGAGTTTAAAGAAGCGTTTGAGAAAGTGGTGCGCGAAACCATCCATCCTGATATGCTTGTTCCTGAAGTTGCGATTGATGCCGCTATTGATTTCAAAGACATCACGCCAAAATTGAGCCGGATCCTAAAACAATTTGAACCCTTTGGCCCGGGAAACATGACGCCGGTTTTTATGTCTAAAGGCGTTTTTGATACGGGTTACGCCAAACCCATCGGCAAGGATGACGAACATTTGAAGTTGTTTGTCAAACAAAAGGATTCGGAGTCATTTTCGGCCATTGGTTTTGGTTTGGGAAAAAAAATCGATTTGGCCAGCAACCGCCAGTTGTTTGAGGCGGCCTATTGTATTGAAGAAAATGAATGGAATGGAAAGGTTTCCACCCAACTCCGGCTTAAAGACATCCGTAAAGA
>JAKQJQ010000368.1 GCA_029561105.1 Bacteroidota bacterium | reverse complement strand
CTGACATTTTTGCTTAAAAAAAATGCCAGCGTTGACAGGCTGGCATTTTGGTAAGGTAAAAAAGATTTATTTTTTTGCAGGTTCGGTCGCTGGCGCTTCGGTCGTTGCAGGTGCTTCTGTTTTTGCGGCCTCGGTTGCCGGTGTTGCCTCAGGTTTTGCGGCAGCAGGAGCAGCGGCTTTTGGAGCGGCGGCTTCGGTCTGGTCAATAATTTTAGACTCGTTGTCGTTCAAGGCTCCGGTAAAACTAAGGCTAGACATGAGAATCAAAACGATTAAGATTGTTGCCAAAGTCCAGGTGCTTTTATCAAGGAAATCGGTCGTTTTTTGAACGCCACCCATCATTTGCGCGCCACCCAAAGAAGAAGACAAACCGCCGCCTTTAGGGTTTTGTACCATAATAACGATGATCAGCAAAAAACAAACGATGGTGATCAGGACTAGAAAAATTGAAAATGTACTCATTGTTACGTATTATTTTGTTGTAAATTCTTGATATCTAAAATTCGGTCTGCAAAGAAACTACTTTTTTCCGGATATTTCAAAATTAAAATTTCATAAGCCTGAATTGCCTTTTGATACTTTTTTTGCTCCAGATATACGCGAGCCAAAGTTTCGGTCATGAGCAATGAATTGTCGGCTTTGCTGGGTTCGTAGAAAGTACTCGGAATAGGCATGTCATGCTTCATCTGCGGAATTTTCGGACTCGACTCGATGAACTTATTGATTAGTTCATTTTTTTTTTGCTTCTCGAAATTTACTTCTGAAGGCGTGGGTTGGTTTTCCGAAATTTCGGTTTCAGCGTCTGGCACTTTGACATGCAAATCGTCTTCACGCACGATGGGTTTGATCTGTGAAAGCTGCAGCCATTCCTGGAATGAATGTTTTTCGTTCATCGCAAACGGCAGCGGTTTACCCATTTCAAGTTTTTCGGTAACCGGCGCCTGGGCAATCGGTGTTGCAAGCCCTTGAGAATCCAATAGTGGTTCTTCTGGCGCAATTTCGGTCGCGGCCGATTGGATATCAATCACGGTGTGCGTGAACTCGTGGGTCTGTTCACTAACGCCCGGATCCTTTGCAAAGAAATCGGCGTCGCTGATGGTTTCTACCGGCAATTCAATGGTTTCGGGCTTTTCTGTTTGCGTCGCTTCGTTAATCGAGGCTACTATTGATTGCTCGATGGTGTTTTCGCGCACTTCGAGTTTTGGCGCATCGTCAACAACTTCACTGGCAGTATTGATTTCGAGAATTTCGGCGGGATCGGATACGAGTGTGTTTTTTTGGACAGTTGTAAAGGTATCCGAAGTAATAAAGTCAAACAAGACACTGCGATCGGTGCTATGTGCCGCCGCAATCTTTAGTGCATAATTGTATTTGAAACTGTTCTGATTGTAAAGCCCTTTGAGGTATAAGGCGCGCGCACTTTGGAAATAAGGAAATTCCTGTACGATTTTCTCCAATCCGTCGGTCTGCTGGTCAAGTACAGCATCGGGATGTTGCAACAGATGGGTGTATTCGCTTACGTTCAACGCTTTATTTTTTTTGAGTTCCAAATATAATAAAAAGGCCTAATGTTTTTACCATTTGGCCAATGATTCGCTAAAAATGTCTTGGGTAATCCGGTCAAAAATTTGCGTCAGCGCGTCATTGAGCAGTGCTCCGCTGAGTTGCTGGTCTGCCGGATAATCGTAGAAAAACGAAAACCTTTTCTCAAAATCATCCGCTTCCTTGCGCTTGTTGGTAAATCGAACGTTGACCACTATGGTCAGTTTGGTTTGTGCCGCGCGGATGTCGGCCGTCGCCGTTGTGGGCATTTTACGAAAATCGACAATTTCACCTTCATAGACCAAATCCCCGCCCGAACTCACCAGGCTCAGATTGGTTTGGTTTTGTATCAGGTTTTGCAATTTCTGGGTAAACTCACGTTCGATTCCCGGTTCAACAATCGGAGCGTTATTTTGAAAATAGTTGACCTGAAAGGTGTTGGCATCGATTTTTCCGGTTCCGGTGAAATTGTAGACCGAACAACCGCTAAGACAAGTTACCACAAAGATAATCAACAAGAATTTAAGGTATTTCATGGCATTCATAAAGTAGGCGAATGTAATCGATTTTTTTGGATTATGGAAGCGTATCAGTTTGGTAATGGTATTGTGCAAAGGCGCGCGTACTTTCTAGTGTGCCCAGATAGTAAAATTTCGAGATTGTAGCAACGGGAAGGTTGTTCGCGTTGTAAGTGATTTCATAAACGATGTTTTCTGGATCCTCGAAACCATGCCCGTTGCCAATGACGTTGTTCGCAGAGCAAAATTCACCCGAATTAAAACGGATGGGGTAAATCACAGAACATACTGCCATCGCCCTACAAACAGGTAGCGTCGCCGCTTTTAAAGGATTGGTCTTGTTGTCATGCACGTAAGAGTCTCCAGACGGATCGCCAGGATTGTTGATGTAGAGCATATTGTTGTTGGGTGCATATCCGGCCTGCAAACTTTGGGTATAATATTCTCCAACATGGGTTGCGAAGTAAATCTTGGTAGCCGTCAATAATCCTTCGGCATTGAGCTCCATTTCGCATCTGTCCATGTAATCATAGCATTCTGGGCACTCGGGATCATTAGGGAATATGGGCGGATAGGAGTAAATGTACTTGTTTGCAACGGCGTCGTAAACCAGCGGCTGTCCGTTACACGAAGTGAGACGGTTGCTGCTGTCATAAGTAAAAGTGCTCGGGTTGTTTCCTGTGATTTGGGTGAGGTTGTTGTTGCTGTCGTAAAAGAAAGTTTGGGTAGTTTGACCCAATCGGTTGACAATCCTTTTGAGTAAGCCGTTTGGATAAAAGTAAAGCCGCTGTTCTAACGTTTGGCCCGGAAAGAAAACCACTTTCGCCAATTTCATCGGATCGGCTTTGGGATTATTTGGCCGCGGCCGCGAGGCGTCACCACTGGTTGCAGGAAGCACTATATTGTTTTCGTATTCACTACACGAAATGGTAAGCAAGAACAACATCAAAAGCCAAGTGATTTTTCTCATAGCCAGTAGTTTTAGTGACGTAAATGTAGTCAAAAACGGATTCGAAATCGACAGATTTAATTACAAATCGAACTGTTTGATTTTGCGATACAAAGTCCTTTCAGAAATCCCAAGTTCATCGGCCGCCGCCTTGCGTTTGCCTTTATTGCGCTCGAGTGATTTTTTGATAAGTTCGATTTCCTTCTGCTCTAATTTCAGGTTTTCTTCTTCCTCGACCGTTTCGGCAAAAAGGTAATTGTCGTCGTTTTCATCGTCGTAATCCTCGGTGTCGTTGGTAATGACAGCTGTGTGTGGTTGCGGCTCAAAGGCAATCTCGTTTTCTGCATCTTTGTTTCCGTAGATTTTCTGGATCAAATTGGGATTGATCTCCTGCGTTTTAGAAACCCCGTTTTTCATGAGTTCGAGCGTGAGCTTCTTGAGGTCATTGAGGTCGCTTTTCATGTCAAAGAGCACCTTATATAAGATATCGCGTTCTGTCGAGAAATCGCTTTCTGATTTTTTGTCCTTGATTACCGATGGCAAATTACTGCCTTCGTGTGGTAGATACGATTGCAGTGTTGCTGCCGAAATATCACGCCCGGTTTCTAGCACCGAAATCTGTTCGGCCACATTGCGCAACTGACGGATGTTTCCGCTCCAGCGAAATTTCTGTAAAACCTGCACCGCGTTGTCGTCGAGTTTGAGCGGCGGCATCTTGTATTTGTGCGCGAAATCAGCGGCAAATTTCCTGAAAAGCAAATGAATATCGTCTTTACGCTCGCGCAGCGGCGGCAACATAATGTCTACGGTACTCAATCGATAATACAAATCCTCCCGAAATTTGCCTTTTTCAATGGCATCGAACAAATTGACATTCGTGGCAGCCACAATTCGCACATTGGTTTTTTGCACCTGCGACGAACCTACCTTAATGAATTCACCATTTTCGAGTACGCGCAGCAAACGAACTTGTGTGGTGAGCGGCAATTCGCCCACTTCATCCAGGAAGATGGTTCCACCGTCGGCCACTTCAAAGTAGCCTTCGCGGGTTGCGGTGGCTCCGGTAAACGCGCCTTTCTCGTGCCCAAAAAGTTCACTGTCTATCGTACCTTCGGGAATCGCGCCGCAATTCACCGCGATATATTTCCCGTGTTTGCGATGCGACAACGAATGAATGATGCGCGGAATGCTCTCTTTCCCCACGCCGCTTTCGCCGATGACCAAAACGGTGATGTCGGTAGGTGCTACCTGTATGGCTTTTTCTATGGCACGGTTGAGTTTCGGGTCGTTGCCGATGATTTCAAACCGCTGTTTGATGGCTTGTACTGATTCCATAATATAGTCGAAAGTCGAAAGTCGAAAGTCAAACGGTGAAGTTCAACCCGAATCCCGACGGTTAATTTCTAGTTCATTTCTGAGTAGCCTACCGCTTTGCCGATCAAGGTTCCGCTGGTGCATTCGGTGATTTTAACATTGACAAAATCGCCAACCTTATAGTGTTCTTTTGGGAAAACCACCATCAGGCTCTGCTGGTTGCGGCCTGCCCAGTCGTTTTCTGATTTTTTTGATGTCTTTTCAACCAAGACTTCTACGGTTTTCCCGACATAGGTCTTGGTGCGCTCGCCGCTGTGTTTGCGCTGTAAATCGACGATTTCCTGTAAACGGCGCAATTTGGTTTCTTCGGGAACATCATCTTCCATCTTGCGGCCGGCCAAAGTTCCTGGGCGTTCGGAATAGGCGTACATGTAGCCGAAGTTGTATTTTACGTATTCCATCAAACTCAGCGTATCCTGGTGGTCTTGCTCGGTTTCGGTCGGGAATCCGGCAATCATGTCCTGGGTAATCTCACAATCGGGCAAGATGCGGCGGATGTTGTCGATGAGCCTCATATATTCCTCGCGTGTGTGCAAACGGTTCATTTCTTTGAGGATGCGGTCGCTTCCCGATTGTACCGGCAAATGGATGTGGCTGCAGATATTTGGATGTTTCGCAATCACGTGCAACACGCTCTCGTGCATGTCCTGCGGATTCGAGGTCGAAAAGCGGATGCGCATTTTTGGGAAAGCCGTAGCGACCATGTCGAGCAATTGGTCAAAATCTACCGCCGTGGCTTTTTGCATGTCTGATGCCTTGACGAAATCTTTCTTGAGTCCGCCGCCATACCAAAGATAGCTGTCTACGTTTTGACCAAGCAAGGTAATTTCCTTGTAGCCACTGTCCCACAATTCCTTGATTTCATTCATGATGCTTTGCGGTTCCCGGCTGCGTTCGCGTCCGCGGGTAAAAGGCACTACGCAAAACGTACACATATTGTCGCAGCCACGGGTGATAGAAACCAGCGCCGTGACGCCATTGCTCATCAATCGAACCGGTGCGATATCGCCGTAGGTTTCTTCTTTGGACAAAATAACGTTGATGGCATCGCGGCCCTCATCAACTTCGGCGAGCAGATTGGGCAAATCCTTATAAGCGTCCGGGCCAACAACGAGGTCGACGATTTTCTCCTGTTCGAGGAATTGTTCCTTGAGCCTTTCAGCCATGCAGCCCAAAACGCCCACTTTCATTTTTGGGTTCACACGTTTCTTAACGGCATTGTATTTTTCGAGGCGCTTGCGTACGGTTTGTTCGGCTTTGTCGCGGATTGAGCAGGTGTTCACCAGCACCAGATCGGCTTCTTCGAGGATTTGGGTGGTGTTGAATCCGTTCTCGGATAAAATCGACGCGACGATTTCGCTGTCGGAAAAGTTCATCGAACAGCCATAGCTTTCTATATAAAGCTTTTTGGTATTGGTAGATTTCGCTTCCAGTATTAGACTTTCGCCTTGTTTAGTTTCTTCAATTGTCTTTTCCATCACAAATAATCAGTCTGCAAATATAGCTTAAAATAGTCGTTTCTGACAAGATGGCAGACTAACATTTAACAATGTTTTATAGGCATTAGGTAATCCGGCGGTTATTGATGGATTTGACCCACTCGCTTTTGCCACAGTCTTTGCACAGGTGTCTGTCTGTAGGTTGTATTTTTTCGGTGAATCCGCAGAAACTGCACGAATAGACTCCGGGCGAAAGAAGCTGACAGTGTTTTTCGGCGTATAGGGCGGGCAGAATAGGGAGTCCGTACCTGACCTGCTTGTCTTCGTAAAAGAACAAGCTTATGTTTCCGGATACCTCGATAATGGCTTGTTCTATTTGCCCCAAATGCGAGACGCTTTGCTGACGCATTTCAGAAAAAAATTCGTCGTAGCCCAAAGGTTCCTTGTCGAAATTGTCGATAGAGAATTTTCCTTGGGCAATCAGGCAGATAGGCTCACCTTCTATAATTTTATCGATTTTATCGCTTTTGGTTACCAGGTAGGTGGTGAGTTTGTACAATAAGATAATGACCAGAAAAACAACCAGTGCGTTAGCAATGCCAACATCCTTGTAAATCATGGGGTCACCAGCGGCCGAGCCAAAACCGATGATGATGACCAGTTCAAAAATCGAGAGTTGCTTTACACCGCGTTTGCCCAGAGACCGCAACGCAATGAGGATGCCAAGGTACATGATGATGGTGCGCACGACCACCTCAAGCAAAAAACCAAGGTTTTCCTGTCCCAATAAGATCTGATCCCATTCTAAAACTGAATATTCTAGCATAGTATTTTGATAAGGTTTAAAAGTAGGGAACAGCTATTTTTTTGTGTTATGGTTTTCACAGAATTCATAGCAAAAATGCGAGGTAGTCGGTTGTATCCGAAATTCGACGAACGGCCCAAAATTTCGTCCATTAACCCGATGTTTAAAAAAAACAGTTACTTTTGCCGACAAAAGAAAAGCGATATGGCAAAGAATTTAGTGATCGTGGAGTCGCCTGCAAAGGCTAAGACTATCGAAAAATTTCTGGGTAGCGACTATCAGGTAGAGTCGAG
>JAKQJQ010000352.1 GCA_029561105.1 Bacteroidota bacterium | reverse complement strand
AATCCCTGTTTTGCCAAGGCAGCCACGGCAACAATTCCCCCGGTAACTAGCCCCCCGGTTAAAGCATCGCCAAGTTTATTGAATGAGTTTGAATAGTTACCAACATTTCTTTGGAAGTTGCCAAGGTTGGCATCAATGCTTTTGAGTTCCCGATCAAGTTCTTTGATCCGTGTAATTGTGCGTTGACCAAACGCCCCCTGTCTTTCCTCTGCTGTCAGGTCTTTGTAGGAGTTACGAAGCCGTACCAATTCAGCGTTCAGTGCTCGGTATGAGTTTTTACCCTGATCCGCATTTTGTTTGAATTGATTAATAGCGTTGCGCTCTTCCTGCCTCTGCTCCTGCTGGATCGTCTTGAGTGCTGCGATCTGGTTTCCAAGCCGCTTGTATTCGTCGGTGTTGAACTTCTCGGCCTGACGGGCTTTGGTGGTGTCCCGTATGGCCCTAGCTAAATCCTCTTGGCTGTTGACCGCCGTTTTTACGCCTTTGATCTCGACTTCGTAAACCAGAACTTTTGTCATGCTGCTATTTTTCGTGCTTCTTCAATCGCTGCTTGGTAGATTTCGTCAAAGTTTTCTACCAAAAGCTCAAAGACTTTGAATTGCTCTTCGATGATTTTTTCCGCGTTCATCTCAAATCCAAACTTTATCCACTCAGTACGTCGCCCATTCTTTGAAAAGGCAAACGATCCAGGCAGCGGGAACCCAAGAACAGCGGCTTTATTGAGCGTCAGAAACGTGAACCGCTTTAGACTCGACTCCGAAAGCCCAGGTTTTACAACTCTGGCCCACTGCAACAACCTTGCCTCAGCCGCCGCGCTTGTGTCTACCTTACTTGCTGGTATTCCCGTGTCCAAATCTAAAAGGTAATCGTTGCCCTCTATGCCAATGCGCAAAGTATCTCCGACACTTTCGACAACTTTTGCCTTTAGCGAGGCGATGCCCCGGCCTGTTGCAACGTGGCCTTGTTCGCTCAATTCGTCCTTGCCTTTTTCAACTAGGCTTTCCACGGCGTTGAGGGCAATGCCTACCAATTCCTGATACGTGACTATCCGCATGACTCGCAGTTTGTGACGGGAACAACTGAGCTTGTTGGGTCGCTGTACTTCATTCGTGTTTCAATGGTTTCGCAAACTTGGATAGTAAACTCCACTGCGTAACCCCTCGCGCCGCCAATAGCCCCGTCACTGTATTTGGTGAACTTCCAGCGTTCAGGTGCGGTAATGAGGTTTTCAAGCCATTCCCCCGGCTCCAAAAGGTATACGAAGCCCTCATTTGCTACTTTCCATAAATATTCATCGTGTGTCATCCAAAATTCGCCCTGCTCAAAATTTATTGCTGAGTGCCCAATTAACTGCCGAATGAACGAGCGCAAAAGGTAAAGCGTGTTTTCAAAGGTGCTTTCGGTTCCCAGGACTTCCGGTGGGCAATTCTCGCAGGTGTTGCGATCAAAAGCCACTACCAACAAATCCAAGTAAATGCGGTCGCTTCTGATGGAGTTGGTATAGGCTCCTGTTTCCTGTATCACAATCCCAGGGTATTCAAAAAACATCTTGGACGGATCACTACCGGCCGCATCCCAGTTACGGGAAAAGAAACGCCCGGCTTTGTAATCGCCATACGTGGCCCCCAATGACGGGTGCATGACGCTTGGTTGCATGTCGTCTACAAAAGCAGCAAAGGAGTTGACCCGGTGAGGCACTCCCTTTTTGTTTTGTTCCCGTGATGCCATTTGAGCCACGATCTTGCGGCAAATGGCGATGAAGTCATTTTTGGTCAGTACTTTCACACCCGTGAATTTTTAAGTGAAGTAAGAAAAACAAAATCCTCAAAGTCGCTCTTCCAAAGTGATTCCATTCCCCCGATGTACCATTGTTCCCGTAGTGCTGCATCAAGTAGTAAGCGCCAGCCCATCAACTCAAACGCTTCCCGCGCCGCCGCTTCACGATCCCTGGTTTCTTTCGACTTAGTTCCTGAACCCTGATAGGGCGAGCCGTTCCAGAAGAATTGGTAATCTGGTTTTGCAGCCAAAGCAAGTA
>JAKQJQ010000314.1 GCA_029561105.1 Bacteroidota bacterium | reverse complement strand
GCTTTACCTGCTTCTAGTCCATCAGCACGTAGGCGCTCAGCCAAGGGCTTTGCGGTTTGTGAAGAAACAAGATCGGATATTTCACCCGTCAATGGGTTGGTTGCAAGTTTAAGCAACCGATCTAACCCACCCGTTACCGCTTCCAAGGATTTACCAAAGTCGGCTTTCAAGAAATCAATATCGGCAATGTCTTGCAGGGGCTGAAACAGCGCGTCAATACTTTCCTTTGTTTCTCCTGTCTCGAGTTCCTTCGCTAATGCCGTGTATTCAATTTTCATTTTCTCAATCGCGGCGGTTGCTTTTGATAAGTCTAGTTGCGCAAGGGCATCTGGATTATCACTTAACTGAACCCTTGCATCTGCGGTTACATCCAATAAGCCTTGATAGGATTTTATCAAGTCGTTGATTCGGGATTGTTCGGCTTCTGCTGCCTGCTTTCGCTCATTACTAATGCCTTGTAACTGGTTTTTGGACTCCGATTGTAGTCCCAACAACGTTTCTTGCGCGTCCCCAAGCTCATTGATGATCCCAAAAATCTTTTCGGCAGCCTTTATGTCATCTGTTGTCACTGGAGCCGCTGCACCCCTAGTTTTGGCAATCCGGTTGGCCAGGTTTTCGGTTGTTAGGATGCCTTCGCGGGACAATTCTATAATTGCTTTGGCTGTTTTGGCCTGCTGTTCTTGACTAGTCCCAATCCTAGCAGCGAGGGCAATTTCTTTGGTTAACCGTTGTTCGATTGCCTTACCTTGTTGTTCAGAGAGAGCAAACCGTTTTTTTGCTGCTGCTTCACGTTTAGCAAATGGTTGGTTTGTGTCGTCTGCGATTAAATTCAAAGCCTCAATTTCACGCTTTTGAAGTGCGAAAAATGCAGCCTGTTCTTTTGCTGTGCGCTCAAGTTGAATTTTTTGTTTCTCTAACTTTCCTTCCAGCGCAATTTGCGTACGCAATTCAACATTGAAATCCGCTGTGGCATTCTTTGCGTCTCTAATTGCGTCCCTTAGTGATTTTTGCCCGCTGATTGCTTTGAATATCTGATCACCCCACTTTGCAACAGCGGTGATTGACACATCAAAAATAGCTTTCCCTTGAGCCATTACAACCCGTGTAGCGTCTACGTTTTTTTGAAGCTTCGCAAATGCAGCCACCAATGCAGCCCCAACCACCACAACCAAGGCTAAAGCCCCGGTTTTTAACCCGCCGAAACCTTTTGCCAGCCCCCCAGCATCCGCCGCCGCTCCTTTGCTGCTGCTTGACACGTCTTTCAGCCCACCTTTTAATTGGCTCAACCCGTCCGACAAGTCATTAAGAGACACACCACCTACCGACAAATTGCCAAATAAGGTTTTCAACCCCCGCCCAAAACGCCCAGTTTCTTGCTCTGCTTCTTTGGTTTTCTTTGCGGCCTTTTCGACTTGCCCGGCGTATTCATCCAGTTTTTTTGAGGTCTTTGCGGTGTTGTCCGCAATGGCTTGGAGGGCTTCGGTCGCGTCCTTTTCGAGCTGGATATATTCTTGATCGGTTCGCTCGATCTGGTCGGCAATGCCCTCCAT
>JAKQJQ010000310.1 GCA_029561105.1 Bacteroidota bacterium | reverse complement strand
ATCTTGTTCTTGCGCAACTGCACCTGCGTCCCTTCGGCACAATCAATCAAAAACATGCGGTTCCTGATTTCAAGTACCTGCGACGTGGGGTTAGAAAAAGTCCTGGGCGTAGCGGCATAACAGCCAAGTATGGTCAACTTCATTAGAATCCAAGGTCGCGTTCAATCTCCTCCATCTCAATCATATCGGTCGCCTCGAGCAGTGTAGGAACCACTGTGAGTTGCGTAGAAACCGCGTTGTAGTCGATGTTCCTTACCACAATCACAAACGACTTTTTCACTTTTTTGTGCATTTTAGAAAGCGGCAAAAAACCGTTCACGTCTTTAACAGTAAGTGCCTCGTGCAAGCTAATGTCTATAATAATATTGTGCTTTTCAAAAGTCTTATACTCGTGCGTGACCTTCATCAGGAACGCCACAAGGTCGCCCTGCGTATCCTTGATCACTACGTTTTTTCCTTTTTGCTCTACTCTCATGGGGTGCGTTTTTAGTATTCTGCACTGCTAAGTTACAGCGATTTTTTGGTTGTGCCGCGCATATCGGTGGCTAGTTTTCTATTTTTTTTGGGCGTGCCGGCGCCATCAAAATCGGTGTTCGTTAGAAAGTTCAATTGGCGCCGTCGGGCTGTACATTGCAACCTTTTGCGCTCCTCGCGTCGCGGCAAAAGGGTTTCCATTGCCATCCCTCACGCGTTCGGGTTGCAAACCTATCCCGCAATCGCGACCAACTTAAAATCTTATAAAGTCAAAAGATTATAACGTAACGCGCTTCGCTTCCTGCGGTGCTAATTTGGCTATCGTTAACAACAACAAAAACTAACTTTAAAAAACAAAACAATATGGACTCCAATTACATCATCAACAGGCTTAAGATTACCCCTTTCAAATATCCAACGGTAGACCTCTTGCGTACGCGCCTCAAAAATCTCGACGAGAACAAACGCCACGAAATCGTATCGAGTCTAAAAATAGAAGTCTGGAGACACCGCAACGTAGACATCCACGAACCGTTGATTGAGTTGCTGTATAAAATGCCGCTGGCGTCCTAAACCCAGAGATTAAAAAAATACCCGCCCCGATATTTCCGGGCGGGTATTTTTTTGTTATCGCAAGCGCGCGAAAGTTATCATTTACCTATTTTCGACGCCAGCAAATAAATCACCGCCATTCGCACCGCCACGCCGTTCTCTACCTGGTCCAGGATCACCGATTGCGCCGAATCGGCCACGTCACTGGTAATCTCCACACCGCGGTTGATCGGGCCTGGATGCATGATGACAATTTCCTTATTCAAGGAATCGAGCAGCGCTTTATCTACACCGTACTGTTGCGCATATTCGCGCGTAGACGGGAAATAATTCACATCCATACGCTCGTTTTGAACGCGTAGCATATTGGCCACGTCGCACCATTCGAGTGCCTTGCGCAAATTCGGCTCGACCGTTACGCCCAATGATTCAATGTATCTCGGGATCAGTGTTTTGGGGCCGCAAACTTTGACCTGGGCGCCCTGCATCTGCAAAGCGTAGATATTAGAAAGGGCCACGCGCGAGTGTAAAATATCACCCACAATTACTACTTTCTTCCCACTTACTTCACCCAACCGCTCGCGGATAGAATAACTGTCGAGCAACGCCTGCGTGGGGTGTTCGTGCGCACCGTCGCCGGCATTGATGATGCTTGCCTTGACGTGTTGTGAAAGAAAGTAAGCCGCACCGGGATTGGCGTGACGCATCACTACCATATCTACTTTCATAGACAGGATGTTGTTGACCGTATCAATAAGCGTCTCGCCTTTCTTTACCGACGATTGCGCCGCAGAAAAACTGATTACGTCGGCAGAGAGCCTTTTCTGTGCGAGCTCAAAAGAGAGTTTGGTACGGGTACTGTTTTCAAAAAAGATGTTGGCAATGGTAATGTCGCGCAACGAAGGTACTTTCTTGATGGGCCGATTGATGACTTCTTTGAAATGATCGGCGGTTTCAAAAATAAGTTGTAGATCCTCTTTTTGAAGGTATTTAATTCCGAGTAGGTGGTTGACGCTGAGTTGGCTCATTTTTTTGACACGGCGGCGCCATTAGAAACGCTGCGCTACAGAGACGCTGCGCTACAGAGACGCTACGCTATAGATTATTTAGACTTCATTCTTATTTTGTTTGTACTTCATTTTAGTTCCACTTTCGACTTTCGACTTTCGACTTTTGACTTTCGACTTTCGACTTTTGACTTTTGACTTTTGACTTTCATCTTTCGACTTTCGCCTAATTCGTCACCAAATAAACCCCATCTTCCCCATCTTGCTCTTCCCATTTCACCACCACTTTCTCATTGTTGATGGCATCTACCTGGCGACCGCGGTAATCGGGTTGTATGGGCAAATGTCTACTGAACCTACGATCTATGAGAACGAGCAGCTCAATCTCAGACGGCCGACCAAACGACTGTATGGCCGTAAGCGCCGAGCGGACACTGCGTCCGGTATACAAAACATCATCTATAAAAATGACTTTCTTGTCTTCTACAAGGAAATCGATTTTGGTGGTATTGGCTTCGAGCGGCTTTTGGGTTCGCCTAAAATCATCGCGGTAAAACGTGATATCCAGGTAACCCAGGGCGATGCTGTTGATATGATATTGGTTTTCGAGTATGCTTTTGAGCCGCTGGGCAAGGTAAGTCCCGCGGGGCTGGATTCCTACCAGCAGGGTTTCAGAAAAATCAAGATGCTTTTCTATGAGTTGGCAGGCCAAACGATGCAGTATGATGTTTACTTCTTTAGAAGTGAGCAATACTTTTTGACTCATTGGAGTGTGTGGTTTTACTTGCTTCGCCAATTCGCTGACGCTCGTGTCGCTGCGCCTCGGGTGGCCGTAAAAATAAGCAAAAACTCTCAGTGCCGAAATTTATTTGGCTAATAATTCGTGGCTTATACAACCCATCGCTATTGATTGGGAAAAATTATCCTTATATTCGCTTTAAAATCCTGCACGATGCGAGCCATTACCAATATATTCCTCACCGATGATGACGCGGATGACTGCCTGCTTTTTTCAGAAATCATTCAAGAAATCAACCCCAACGAAGGCACAAAACTCACCATTTCTAACGATGGAGCCGCCCTTATGAAAACCTTAGACGAAACCGTTCCGCCGCCGCCCGAGGTTATATTCCTGGACCTGAATATGCCGCGCAAAAACGGATTCGAATGTCTCGAGGAAATCAGGAACACACCCAAGCTTATGGAAATTCCTGTGGTAATCTTTTCTACCTCGTCGAGCAACGATATCGTGGATCGTTCTTATAAATTTGGTGCCAATTATTACATCTGTAAACCGCAATCCTACACGCTGCTCAAAAAGACCATTGCCCACGTTTTATCATTGGGCTGGGAGAAACTTTCGGGCCAGCCCAATCGTGATGATTTTGTAATCAAGGTAGCGTAAATCCAGATTGAGGCATGGAAAAGAACAGACACAGGCGCATCAAAATCATTTTTATTTTTGCATCGTTACTACTGTTATCGCTGTCCATATTCTCGTACGTCAGGATCAATAATCTCATGAAAACCGCCGCGCTGGTCAACCACACCAATGCAGTGAAACTGGAACTCGAAAGTTTGTTCTCAGAAATCAAAGAAGCAGAGTCTTCGTTGCGCGCCTACCGCCTTTCGGGCGACACTATTTTCATGGGTCAATTTGATACTGCCCTGGTAAAAGTCGCCCAAGGATTACAGCGTCTTAAAAAGCGTACAACAGACAATTATTCCCAAAGGGAAAACACCATTCAACTGGCGCAAATGATAGACAAGCGCGTGGCTTTCATGAAAATGATGACCCATTATCCTACTGGAAAAAAAGCAAGCCCCGAACTCCACAACCAAGCCATGTCACTCATCAATGCCCTGCGTCTGCAAAAGTCCAAAATGATGGATGAGGAAGATTTCCTGCTTCGGTTGCGTACCAAATCGTTGACCAAGGAATCGGCGCTGACACCGCTGTTTACGATTTTTTTGATGGTCTGTTCTATTTTGGTGTTGTTCATTTCCTATTATGGCATCAACTTCGAGCTTAAAATCTCCAACGCACTCAAACGCGACCTCGAAAACAACAAGCACGACCTGCAGCAAGCCAATGAATCTTTGCAGAAAAGTAACCAGGAGATTGCCTTGAGCCGTTACAACAAACTGTTCCTGACCGAGTTTTCGGAGAAATTCTCCAATTATAAAGTGCAAAATGAGTTCTTTAACTCGCTGGTGCAATACATTTCAGACATCACCCACATGGATTATGTTTTGGTGGGCAAAATAGACCGTAGTGGTGAAATCCCCAAAATCCATACGATGGCCATGACCCAATTTGGCAAGCTCGCCGAAAACTTCAGTTACGAGTTGGTAAACGGTCCGGGAAAGCAGGTCGCGTCAGGGAAAGAATACGCCTGTCCCGAGGATTGTCAGGGAATTTTTCCAGAGGATATCAAATTCAAGCGGTTTAACGTGAGCGGATATGTAGGCTTTCCCTTATTCGATTCGGATGCGACTACCATTGGGATTATTGCGGCCATGCACCAATCCAGGATTGAAAATACCGAAACGCTTTCTATTGTGCTTCGGGTGGTAGCCAAGCGCGCCGAAATGGAGATGCTCCGGGTCAAGAATGAAGAACTGCTCGCCGCCAAAAACAGCTCGCTCGAGGAGACCAATCTGATGCTGGGCAAAATGAACAAGGAACTCGAATCCTTCACTTACATCTCGAGCCATGATTTGCAGGAGCCATTGCGCAAGATCCAGACGTTCATCACCCGGATTATGGAAACCGAGGAAGCCTGCCTGTCTGAAAACGGTAAAAATTACCTCAAGCGCACCCAAGACGCGGCCAACCGCATGCAAAACCTAATAAGGGATTTGCTGGCCTACTCAAGACTCAATGCCGAAGTGTTCCCCGCCGAAGATGCCAATCTGTACAACATTGTTGCCGAGGTCAAGGCCGATCTCGAGGAATCAATCGAGGAAAAAAATGCCCGTGTGATCGTGAAAGGAAGTCCCGAGATAAAAATCATCGGCTCGCAATTCAGGCAACTGCTGACCAACCTGCTGAGCAACTCCCTGAAATTTTCGCGTCCCGATTCATTGCCAGAGATTATCATTGAAAACGAGCGCATCAATGCCGATGCGGTGCCGTTTGAAAACAAACCTGCTTTGCAATACAATAAAATCTCCATACAGGACAACGGGATCGGTTTTGACGGCCAATACGGCGATAGGATTTTTGAGGTTTTCCAGCGTTTGCATACTGTTAAGGATTATCCAGGGACTGGAATCGGCTTGGCCATCGTCAAGAAAATTGTAGACAACCACCAAGGCTTTATCTCTGCTCAGGGCGAATCCGGACGCGGCGCCACCTTTACCCTTTATTTGCCTGCTTAACCAAATCCTGTAATTTTTTTTTAAAATCCTGTAAGGGAACTTTCTGAGGTTTGTCGGAATTTTATCCAACGGAGCAACCTCCGCAATCCAACAACCCTAAACACTCACATCATGCAACACAACTTCACAAGGATCGCACTGCTTTTATTGGTACTAATGACCGTAACTTCTTGCGAAATCATTGGCGATATCTTTCAAGCCGGAATGGGTTTCGGAATTTTTCTGGTGGTGGTCGTCATCGCCGTTATCGTCTTCATTATTAGCAAATTGGGCGGAGGCAAATAAAGGTGGATAGACGTCGGCCTGCCATTTTATTTTAAACAGAGATTTTTCCTCTTCGCTAACAGGGTTCAATAAATTCATCTATATTTGGGTTCAATCCAATCCCTATGAAGACAAATTTATTGCTCGTTTTGCTGTTTTTTTCGGTTGCCATTTACGGACAGGAAGTCTGCACCAATGGCATAGACGATGACAATGACGGTCTGGTTGATCTCAATGATCCCGATTGCCAATGTGGTAGCAACATCGAGGTACCGTCACTGATTCCAAACGCTTCGTTTGAGGATTATACCATTTGCCCTACCAACCATTCGCAACTCAACCGCGCGACAGGTTGGATCCAGGCCACCAATGCCACCTCCGATTATTTCAATTGCGGGTATGCGTTCCCAGCGGTCGCTCCGGCAGGACTTAACAATTATCCCGACGGAAACGGCGTGGTGGGCGCGTTCTATGTCACGCATTACAAAGAATATGTAGGAACCCAATTGAACAGCCCAATGCTGGCTGGCGTCACCTACAGGCTGGCGTTTAAAATAGCAGGGATGTCTGTCATTTCGGGCGATTATCTCGCGTCTACCCCGGTAAGCAATTTTGGCCCGGTGGATGTGACGATTTTCGGTACCGCCAACGCCTCGCATCTGCCGGTGTCTACCACAGAAAGCCCCGATGTGGCCGACCCTGCGTGGGTAGAAATCGGGCATACCAATTATGCGCCGCAATCGGTTTGGAGCGACATAGTCATTGAGTTCACGCCAACCTTCACCGTGAATGCCATCATGATTGGTGCTCCTACGGTTCTGCCCAGCACGTATCCTTCTATCGCCAACGGGAGACCTTTCCCTTATATGATGTACGATAGCCTGATCCTCAACCAGCTCGATTTGTTCGAGCCCGTAGCCATCAATACCACCGGAACCTTTTGTAACAATGATGTACAATTGTCATTCTCGGGCAGTTTTCCAGGATACACCTTTCAATGGTTCCTCAACGGCGTGGCCATTGCCAATGCCACGGGCGCTACTTTGGCGGTCACCACGTTCCATCCCGGCGATGTTTACTCGGTAAGGGGTGCCAATACCGACGGTTGCTTTTTGAGTGAATCCTTTGAAATCCAAACCATCGTCCCCAACAAACCTGTGGTGGCCAATCTTAGTTATTGCCAAAATGCCATTGCCGCACCGCTGTCTGCTACCGGAAGTAATTTGCTTTGGTACACCAATGCTACAGGCGGAACCGGATCGACGGCTGCACCAACACCCACAACCACAACACCAGGAACATTCACTTACTATGTCACACAATCCTGCGGCATTGAAAGTGAAAGGGCCGCCCTCACCGTGACGGTTAATCCGTTGCTGACACCCAATTTTGATCCGATTGATCCGATTTGTTATGGCGCAACTACCCCGATTCTGGCATCGATGTCACCCAATGGCATCGCCGGCACCTGGACTCCCAATGTAATCGACAACACCCAAAACAACGACTATGTGTTTGTTCCCGGCGTTTCCCAGTGCGGAGTCAACCAAACCTTGTCGGTAGCCATAATCAATCCCGCCGAATTTGCCATTTCGGGCGGTTGTGAAAATGGTGCTTATATTATGCGAGCCGCGCCGTTATCGGGAAGTTTTGATCCGGATGTGTTTGATTTTCAATGGCGCGATGCGGCAGGGAACGATCTCGGCGAAAACCAACCTTTTTTAGACCTTACGGCAATCGTCAATGCAACGCCTGAGACCGAAAGCTTTCCGCTGGCGTACACGCTCACCGTAACCGATATCCATGGCTGTGACAGCACCAAAGATTTTACGGTAGAAAAAATATTCTGTAAGATTCCTAAAGGCGTGTCTCCTAACGGTGATGGCGACAATGATTTTTTTGATTTGCGCGGCTTGCAAGTCAAACGCCTTGAAATCTTTAATCGCTATGGCGTTGAAGTTTATGCCATGGACAACTACACAACCCAATGGGCAGGCCAGACCACTTCTGGACGCGAACTGCCCGACGCCACCTACTACTATCACATAGAAACCGATGATGCCAGCCCAAAAACAGGTTGGGTTTACCTGATCCACTAAGAAAAATCCCGCTCTGTGGCGGGATTTTTCTTTGTTTACGAATACATTTTGGTACGCAATTCCTGTACCTTATCATCATCGAGATAATCGTCAAAAGTCATGTAACGATCGATGACGCCTTTTGGAGTAAGCTCTACAACACGGTTACCTACAGTCTGCGCAAACTCATGGTCATGTGTGGTAAAAATCACCGACCCTTTATAGTTCTTGAGCGAGTTGTTGAATGCCGTAATCGATTCTAGGTCGAGGTGGTTCGTGGGTTCGTCGAGCATGAGCACGTTGGCGCGCTCCATCATCATGCGGGATAGCATGCAACGCACTTTTTCACCACCCGACAATACGCGGGAAGTTTTAAGCGCCTCTTCGCCAGAGAAAATCATCTTGCCCAAAAAGCCGCGGATGTTTACTTCTTCGCGCTCTTCCTCGGTTTTGGCCCACTGGCGCAACCAGTCTACCAAGGTCAGGTCGTTTTCAAAAAACGAGTGGTTGTCGACAGGCAGGTACGCCTGGTTGGTAGTGATACCCCAATCGAATGTCCCCGAATCGGGTTTCTGATGGCCGTTCAATATTTCATAAAATGCTGTAGTGGCCCGCGAATCCTTAGAAAACAATACAATCTTGTCGCCTTTGGCCATGTTCAAGTCTACCTTGGTGAACAAGGTTTCTCCTTCTACCGAAGCACTCAAGTTCTGGACATTGAGGATTTGGTCACCAGCTTCGCGCTCCTGGTCAAAAATAATGGCAGGATAACGGCGGCTCGACGGCTTGATTTCTGAGATGTTCAATTTGCTGATCATCTTCTTACGCGAGGTGGCTTGTTTGGATTTGGCTACGTTGGCAGAAAAACGACGGATGAATTCCTCGAGTTCGGCTTTCTTCTCCTCGGCTTTCTTATTTTGCTGGGCACGTTGCTTGGCAGCGAGTTGGCTCGATTCGTACCAGAAGGTATAGTTTCCAGAGTAATGATTGATTTTGCTGAAGTCGATATCAGAAATGTGCGTACACACCGCATCCAGAAAGTGACGGTCGTGCGATACCACAATCACCGTATTATCATAATTGGCCAGGAAATTCTCGAGCCAGGCGATGGTTTCAAAATCCAGATCGTTGGTAGGCTCATCCATAATCAATACGTCGGGGTTGCCAAAAAGTGCTTGCGCCAAAAGGACACGCACTTTGAGTTTCCCATCCACATCGCCCATCATCGTGTAGTGAAGGTCTTCGCCGATGCCCAGGTTTGACAACATCGCCGCAGCGTCAGAATCTGCATTCCAGCCGTTCATTTCCTCAAACTGCACTTGCAATTCCCCAATACGGTCGGCATTTTTATCGTTGTAATCCAGGTAGAGTTCGTCCATTTCCTTTTTCACGGCGTACAAAACCTTGTTGCCCATCATTACCGTTTCGAGGACGGTTTTGTCATCGAACATATTGTGGTTCTGGTTGAGTACCGACATACGCTTGCCGGGCTCAAGAAAGACATTGCCCGACGTAGGCTCTATGTCGCCAGCGAGTATTTTGAGGAAGGTAGATTTCCCGGCACCGTTCGCGCCAATGACTCCGTAAATGTTGCCATCGGTAAAGGTGGTATTGACTTCGTCGAACAATATTCTTTTACCAAACTGTACCGATAAGTTATTGACTGTTAACATGAATTGTAGTTTTTAAAAATTTACTTTGAAGCCAAATCGATTTCGCTTTTGGCGCTGCAAAAGTAACATTTTTTTGTGTGTTTTAACTCCCGAGTTCCCAATAAAATAGGAGAATTTTATTTAACTATGCCTTAACAGTAATATTAAATCCATTCGGATATTTTTGTTCGGTAGTTTCCCAAGCGCACCCATGCCAAAACTAAACCACATACTCGTCTTTTCTGCCGCCGTCGTTGCCCTGCTTACTTCTTGCAACAAGGAATTCAAGAAAAACAATTTTACCGCATACTTTGGAGGCGAAGTCATTAATCCCACCAATCCTTACATTCTTTTTTGCAAAGACCAAAAAGTGATTGACAGCTTTAAGCTCGACCAAAACAACCGCTTCTTTATGAAGTTTGATTCGCTTACGCCTGGTCTGTACTCGTTTAAGAACGAGCCCGAATATCAATATGTTTATTTTGACAAGAATGACTCGATCATGGTGCGCGTCAACGCCAAGGACTTTGACAACTCGATTGTATTTTGCGGCCGCGGTGACCAGAAAAACAATTTCCTGATGGATCTTTACCTCAAAAATGAGGATGACCGCGGGAAAATCTTTGACGTCTTTGACTACAATGTGGCCAATTTCCTTAAGAATATCGATTCGTCTTACGCCTCGCGCGAAAAATTCTATAGCGCTAAAAAAGCCGAAATTCAGTGGAGCGATGATTTTGATGTCTATGCCAGAGCAGCGCTCGATTTTCACCACTACTCCAAAAAAGAAATCTACCCGCTCGCACACCTCATGCGCACCGGGAACGATGTGTATGAATCACTTCCTAAAGACTATTACTTTTACCGAAAAACCATCGATTACAACAACACACGCTTGTCGGGGTACATGCCATTTGTGACCTATCTTTCGCACATGCTCAACAACGTGGCGGCAATCCACTACCACAACCACTATTCGCCGGTAGATATGGCGTTGCGCACCAACATCAACAAACTCAACATAGCCGACACGCTCATCAAAGACCCAACGGTCAAGAATATCGTACTCAACAACATTGCTTTTACGTATTTGCTTGAAGACCAGAACATGGTCAACAACCAGAAATTCCTCGATACTTATTATAAATTCTCTACCGATAAAAGCAAGAAAAACGAAATCTTCAAGATTGGTAATGCCATACAATTGCTCAAGTCTGGCAATACTTTGACCGATGTTGACCTCGTTGACAAAAACAACCAGCCTTTCGCACTGAGCCAAATCGGCAACAAAAAAACAGTCATTTTCTTCTGGACAGAGAACCTTTCGTCGCATTATCTTTCTGCACACCGAAAAGTACTCGCTTTCCAATCGGCGCATCCCGATTATCAATTCATCGCAATCAATCTCGACAAGGATCAAAAAAAATGGACCGATAACCTCGGCAACATCAAATCCGGTAACATTCTCGAACTACGTACCACCGATTTCGAGGATCTCAAAGCCAAATGGGCCATCACCAAAGTACACCGCACCATCATCCTGAACCAGGACGGCTCTATTAAGAATGCGTTTACGAATTTGTTTGATGTGGATTTTGAGAAGGAGCTTGAATAGACACGGCTGCGCCTTTAGACACGCTGCGCTGTAGAAACGCCCTTCGGGCTTGAGACAGGCTGCGCTATAGAAACGCTGCGGCGTAGAAATGCCCTGCTGGCTTTAGACTACAAGATTGTAAATGAAAAACGGCGCCCGAAATGGAGGCCGTTTTTTTTTATACAAATTAGAAACAAAAAAATGCTTCAGTTTTACGTGTAAAAAAAAGCTTCCAAACTACTGGAAGCTTTTTTACTATTTACGATCTGGTAGTCCAAAGCGAAGCGTGTCTGTAGCGTAGCGTGTCCATACGCGCAGCCGTCTCCTACTTATTCCCTTTCTCAAAATCCGCAATAAACTGCGCCAATCCATTATCTGTCAAAGGATGTTTGAGCAATCCGAGGATTGCAGAAAGAGGTCCGGTCATGACGTCGGCACCAAGTTTCGCACAATTTACAATATGCATCGTATGGCGTACCGATGCCGCAAGGATCTCGGTCTCAAAACCGTAGTTGTCGTAAATCAAACGAATTTCTTCAATCAATGCCAAGCCATCGGTAGATACATCATCCAAACGTCCGATAAACGGTGATACATAAGTCGCACCTGCTTTTGCAGCAAGCAGAGCCTGTCCTGCCGAAAACACCAAAGTCACATTGGTCCTGATGCCTTTATCCGAAAAGTATTTACACGCTTTCACGCCTTCCTTGGTCATGGGCAATTTCACGACAATCTGCTCGTGCAAATCTGCCAGCTCCTCGCCTTCCTTAACCATTCCGTCGTAATCAATCGCATTCACTTCGGCGCTCACGTCACCATCCACAATATTGCAGATATCAACGTAATGTTTCAAGATGTTGTTCTTTCCGGTAATCCCTTCCTTCATCATGAGTGACGGATTGGTCGTTACGCCATCCAAAATTCCCAAAGCCTGCGCTTCTTTAATGTCATTGAGGTTGGCCGTGTCGATAAAAAATTTCATGTTTATGTGTGTTAAGTTGTGTACAAATTAGGTGCTGGCACTAGGTTAAAGGTGCTGAGTTTTTTGGGCGTGCCCCTGCGGGTCGGGCTGTACGCAGTACGCGGTACTTGCTGCCATCCCTCACGCAAACAAACCGTCGGCAAAACTACGACTTTTCTTTTAAAATTCGGGTCGCGGTTTTTGCTTTTTCAGTCAATGCAAGCTGATTACTTTGACAATCTTCCAGCCGTTGGGCAACTTTTGCCAGATAATCGTAAATCGTCCTGCTTTGGGTGTGACCTGGGGTTCCTGGCTGTTGTGGAATTTGTGCAAGCCTATTTCAATTGCGCCATAATCTTTAATTGGATATACTTCGATGCTGCCTTTTACGAGTTCGCGCGTGACTTTCCCACAGATGTTTTTTTGCGTACCGTCTACCAGCGCTTGTTTGTTGTTGATCAAACCGCCTTTGTCGTGGTAAAACTCAATATCGTCAGCGTAAAACGAAGCGTATTTTTCGAGATTTTTATCGCAAGTGTTGTAAGCCCCAAAAAAGGTACTGTCTAAGCCAATTATTGTTTTGTACAACTGCAGGTCGTCAGGTTTGTAGTTCTTGGTTAACCGGTAGTTATTGCCCGCCGACGAACAGCCGGTAATCACAAGCAATGAACCAAGGACAAAAATAAAAAGGGTAATTGTTTTCATTTCAATTGTCTGAAAAGCTGTTTTCGTTACTAATTAGGTATGCTCCCTGTAGTCTATTATTAAACACTATAATTTAACAAAGGATGCAGAAATTGTGCATTTGCAATTTGACAGTTTTTTTTTAAGGGATGTATCCTCCCCTTCCCTGAAGGTAATTTACGAAAACTCGGCCAAACGCCGTTGGATATTTACTACCGTAAATGTTAAAATTCGGTGCTGCTTTTTCAGGTATTACAACCTATAGTGCTTCATCAGCATCCGCTCATAAAGTTTATCGGGTAGAATCCGCTTGAGCACAATCGAAAACCGCGACATAAAAGGCCCAACCTTATAATGTCCGTTGGGTTTCGGCGTGTTGATGATCTTGTAAATCGCCTGCGCCATCTTAATAGGGTCATCGCCGCCGCCAACCTGCTCGTTGATGAGATTGAGTGTGCGCTCATAGGTTTCGCGGTAAGCCGAGCCGGGTGAATTCGGGACATGGTAACGTCCAGCAGCAATGTTGGTCGAGAATTCTCCGGGCGCTACATTCGTAATTTCAATCCCGAATGGTTTGGTTTCGATACGCACGGCTTCGGTGAGCAATTCGAGCGCGCCTTTTGACGCCGAATACACGCCGCGGTACGGCAAACCCATATAACCCGCAATCGATGTGATGTTGATGATGAGCCCCGATTTTTGGTCGCGCATTTGTGGCAAAACCGCTTTGATTACCTCAATCGGGCCGAAAAGATTGGTCTCGAAATGATTTCGGATTTCATCGGTTGGGATTTCTTCAATCGGGCCAACGATTCCTACGCCGGCGTTGTTGATGACCACATCGATACGCCCTGAAATGCGGATGACTTCGGCAATGGTGTGTTGTATACTTGCGGCGTTTCTCACATCGAGAGCAAGCAACGGGAAAACCGAGTTGGCGCAATTTTGCGGATTGCGGCTCGTTCCGTAAACGGTGAAACCGCGGTTGTGCAGGTATTCGCCGATGGCTTTGCCAATGCCGGTAGAGCCGCCTGTAATAAGTATGATTTTACTCATGAGTGTGGAACTTCGATATTCGTTGCTGAGAGTTCGTTATTCAAACTTTTTAAATGTTGGACGCTCAGCAATGTTGAAGTTTTAGGATATTTTGTATTTATTTAGTGACTTTTCTCTCGTAGTAATAAAATTCCTGTACGCCGGCCGTTCCCTTTTTATCGGCACGGATGACGTAGTAACGATTGCCTACGGCTTTGATTTCATAATCCCAATCGGGTGATGGATTTGGATTTTGGCTTTTATCGAATCTTTTAAGGTCGGCGCACAATTTACGCGCCGGCGGAACGGTAACTTTCTCGTCGAAACCTTGTCCGGCTACCATGAATTTGAGGTTGTATTGGCCGCAAGGCGCTGGTTTGATGGTGCTGTTTTCTGACGAAACCTGCGGGTCTGAACGGTATTCTTCGAGTTCTTTCTGGAATTGGTCGTATTGCGCCTTGACATCGGTTTGGGCAAATGAGACGGCGGTGAACAACAAGGCAATTAAAACTAACTTCATGATTTGGTGGTTTTGGTTAAGTTAAATGTTGATTAATGAACGGAAGGCCCTAGCCCGTATGGAAGCGGTATCCTTTTTACGGCTTCTTTAGCCGTGAAAAGATATAGCGGACAGCCGGATTGGCTTATGGTAAAAATAAAAAAATCTTCCCAAAGGAAGACCGCTTAAAAAAGAAAAAAATGGCAAGCGACCTACATCGCACCGCTACAACCACATACCTTTGCTATGTTCCCATCCTGGAGGATTCTGCAGGAGCTGGTCGTGTAGGACTTGCCGGCGCAAATATACAATCTTTTTGTATTTTCGCAACTACAAATGAACATATAAATTACTTTGTATATTGCACTTTAAAAATACTTGGAAATGAGAAAATATAACCTACTGGCGATCATTTTATTAAGCGTACTTTTTGCTGCCTGCGGCGATTCGGGAAAAGACAAATCGGGTTATTTTAGTTTTGACCAGTCGGGTTTTAAGACGGTTTACCAGCCTTCGGAATCGGTAGAATTGTCTTTATTGAACGCGCAAAATAAAACCATCGATAGCATTATCTACTACGTGAACGATGAAAAAATCGCGAGTGCAAAAGCCGGTCAAAAAGTGCCGTTCTCTTTTAAAGGCAAAAAACTCGGTTACCAGAACCTCAAGGCACTTGTGTATTTTGAAGGGGATAATGTAGAGACCACGGCGCGTGTAGAAGTCGTGTCAGACATCAACCCGAAATTGCTTAAATACAAAGTAGTCAATACTTTCCCGCACGACACGCTTTCGTTTACCGAAGGTTTTGAATTTTACCACGACACTTTGCTTGAAAGCTCGGGGCAGTACGATAAATCGAAACTGATTAAAAGCGATTACAAAACAGGAAAACCCTACAAAACCATTGCCCTTGACGGAAAGTACTTTGCCGAAGGCCTTACAGTAATCAACAACAAAATTTTCCAGATCACCTGGAAAGAGAATACCGGTTTTATTTACGATGCCAAGACGCTCAAACTCGAGAAGTCTTTTGCCTATGACAAGGATACCGAAGGTTGGGGCATGGCAAACGACGGTAAGAAAATCTACCAATCAGACGGTACCGAAAAAATCTGGACGATGAATCCCGATACCCAAAAAATGGAAGGATATATCAATGTCTACACCAATACCAGCAAGATCAAGGCGGTGAATGAACTGGAATGGATCAATGGTAAGATTTACGGTAACATTTGGCAAAAAGATGCGATTGCGGTAATCAATCCTGCCAGCGGCGCGGTCGAGGCGGTGCTGGATCTGTCGGGTTTGCGCAAGTCGGTCAAGGGCTCGCAAGCCGAGGTTTTAAACGGTATTGCCTACAACGCCAAAACCAATACAATTTTCGTGACCGGAAAATACTGGGATAAAGTGTTTGAAATCAAAGTTTTTGAATAAATTTACCGCAGTACGCCAAAAGCCCCACAATATTTTGGTTTACTGCGAGTTATATAGTCACCCCATAAAACCTACTAAGATGAAACTGAAAGTTCACGAACTCCAGAAAAACAAACTATTTTCTGTGAGTAAAAAGTACCTACTGCTTTTGCTCGTCGCTGTGCTGTGGAGTTGTGCTCCAGAAGCCGACCAGCCCAAACCCGTTGCCGCTGCGCAATACCTCAATGTCGCCTATGGCGATGATCCCGAACAAACTTATGATGTGTATCTCCCGGCACAACGATCGGCTGCCACCAAAATCGTTTTCCTCGTGCATGGCGGCGGTTGGATCAGCGGTTCAAAGGAAGACATGATCTATTTGGTGCAATTCATGAAACTGCAGTTCCCACAGTATGCAATTGTGAATCTCAATTACCGATTGGCAACCACAACCAGTCCCGCTTATCCCAAACAAATCAATGATGTAGCCGCAGCAGTGGCACATGCAGGGTCGCATTATGGGCTTTCTAAAGATTACGGCTTTATCGGTACCAGTGCCGGAGGGCATTTGTCTATGCTGTACGCCTATAAAATGGATCCGGCACAACGCGTGAAAATGGTGTGCAATGTGGTTGGCCCATCAGACTTCAACGATCCTTCTTATTTGGGAACGCCTGTCCAGTCTGAGTATCTGCCTTACATAGGGAGCGAACTAACCCCGGCTTATCTTTCAGAAATCAGCCCCATTACTTATGTAAATGCCCAATCGGCACCCACCATACAGTTTATGGGAAATACCGACCCGCTCGTGCCTGCTACGCAAGGACAAAGGCTTGAAGACAAGCTCGACAGTTTTGGAGTAGCCAATGAATTTAACATTTACCAGGCCAGTCATGGCGATTTTAATGTCGCTGATTCGCAGGATATCTTTGGGCGACTGTCTACCTTTCTTACTGCTCATTTGTAGTAAGATACTGTAAATTTTGTAATACTATAAATAAGTCCCATAAAGAATTCAGGGTGCGGCAGGGCTACTTTTACCCCATAAACCTCAACTCTGAACAAAATGAAAAAAGTAGCCTTATTTATTTTTCTGACTTTTGCCGCGGCAGCATGTTCAAAGCCCGACGAAAGCCGCGAAACGTATTACAACCCAATCGTCAAGCCCGAAAATGAGAATCGCATCCTGGATCTTTCTTACGGCAATGATCCGGCGCAAAAAATGGATCTATATCTTCCCGCCGGGCGACAAACCGACAAAACCAAAGTATTCATCATCATACATGGTGGTGGCTGGTATACGGGCGATAAAGTCGATGTAGAAAATCAAGTGTTTTTACTCCGAAATACTTTTCCCGATTGCGCTATTGCCAACATAAACTACAGGCTTGCTACGGCGGAGAGCCTCGGTTTCCCGAAGCAAATCAATGACTTGCAACAGGCCGTCTCATACCTCAATGCAAAGTACACAGACTATCACATTGGGAGGCAATACGCCATGCTGGGAGTAAGTGCGGGGGCGCATTTGGCGATGCTGTACGGCTATAAATACAATCTTGGCAACCAGGTGAAGGCCATTTGTAGCATTGTGGGTCCTGCTGATTTCAGCGATCCAAACTACGAACAAAATGCATTGTTCAGCAACGGCGTCAACTATTTAGTAGGCAGCTATGCACATTATTCAGAAAACCCATCCCTGTATAATGCCGCGAGCCCAGTGAAACAAATTACAAGTGCTTCGCCTAAGACCATTATGTTTTATGGAAATGCTGACCCTTTGGTTCCAGAGACGCAAATAGAACTTCTAAAAAATAAACTCGACCAATACAACGTTTACAACGAATCCTATGTGTATGATGTAGGCCATGCCAATTGGACTCCAGACCAATTCAATGACATTAACCTACATATTGCCGAATTTTTCAAATCCAAATTCTAATAAAAAACCGGCGTGAAGCCGGTTTTTTGTGCTAAATTCACATTACTTCTTTTTGGTTTTGGCCGTCGGGCTGCTCGACTTCACGTCTTCGTAAACATTCGTCGTGGGATTGTAAACCATTTTATTTTCCTGGGTCTTGTTCTTGAGCACTACGTCGCCTTCTTTGTTCATCGAGAATTCAAATCCTTCCCTGCGCAGCTTTTCGCTGGTTTGTGAAGCGTTTTTGCCTTTGTCGAGCCAAAGGATTTCTGTGATTTTTGTAGTGGTTTGCACATTGGCCAACACCTGGGTTTTGGTTACGGGATTCCAGATTTCAGAGTAAACCTTCGTGCGGTCTTCTTTCTTTTCGGTTACCTCGTTGATGTTGTTGTCTGACCAAGTAATACAGTACAAAGGCGTACCTTTTACCACAACCGGCGTAATGGTACAAGTGGTCGGAATGTTGTTGTTCTTGGTGGTTGGTTTATTATTTCCCGACAAATCGATTTTTCTGGTGAACAGCGTGTCTTTGCCAAACAACACTTCAAAACGGTCTTTCTTGGGCGTGAGTTGCGCGGTAAGCTCATTCATTTTGGCGAGCACCGATGCGGGCGTCCCGGCTTTCTTTGTGGATTTTTTCTTTTGGCTGTAACCGTTTGTAAAACACAAAGACAGCGCGAGCAGTAGGATGATTTTTTTCATAGTTGAAATTTAAGAAGCCGAAAATTACGAAAATATTCTACCCAAAACCTGAAGCTGGAATATTTAACATTCGGGCATAAAAAAACCGGATTATTGCTAATCCGGTTTCCTAAATCTATAATTGTAGATTATTTAACCTCTTCGTAATCTACATCCTGAACCTGGTCACCACCAGCTTCCCCTTGCGGTTGCGCGTCTTGTGGCTGTCCGGCTTGCTCGCCTTGTGCGTACATGGCTTCGGTTGCAGTTTTCCAGGCGACGTTGATGTTATCAAGTGCTTTTTGGATGGCCTCTAAATCCTGATTGCCGTGTGCCAATTTAAGCTCGGTCAAGGCATATTC
>JAKQJQ010000389.1 GCA_029561105.1 Bacteroidota bacterium | reverse complement strand
CCGTTGTTCCAGGTAATTTCAAGGTCTTTGCTTACCGCAGATTTTTTCCGATGGATGACAACGGGAATAAAATAGCTCAGCAGTTTCTTGACCATAAAGGAATATTTTTTAATTTCATTCAATCCGGGCGCCGCCCTCGCGTCAAAAATAAGGGATTAATGTTAATTTTACGGCAAAGAAAGGCAATGAAAAAAAAGCTTTACCAATTTATTTTCTTACGGCTCATGGGCTGGAAAATCGTCGGTACCATCGCGCCCAACATCATGAAGTGTGTGATGATTGTAATCCCGCATACCAGCTGGCACGATTTCTACCTCGGGTTGTTCACGCGTGGCATCGTTGGGCTGGACATGCATTGGGTAGGGAAGAAGGAGCTTTTTGGCTTTCCTTTTGGCGCGTATTTCAGGTGGATGGGCGGTGCGCCGCTGGATCGTTCGGGCGGCCTGAATAAAGTCGACTCGATCGCGGCCATTTTTGAAAAGCGCGAGGTTTTCCGTATGGCCATCTCGCCCGAAGGTACACGCAGCAAAGTCTCCGAGCTCAAAACAGGCTTTTATTATATCGCACTAAAAGCCAAGGTTCCAATCATTCCCGTGGCTTTCGATTACGGAAAGAAGAAAGTGCGGCTCGGCAGTCCCTTTCATCCAACCGGCCATTATCAAACCGATATGGCGTCGCTGTTGCCGTTCTTTAAAGACGTCACCGGGAAGATTCCGCAACTGGGTTTCAAAGTTTAACATCTGGTCCTAAATCCATATCTCAGCTGTCACCGTATATATAACCAGTAGCAGATGCTTCATTTGTGAAATTAATTTTGTGTTTGTTTTATTGGTTTGGGAGCCTTCGGTCATTTTTGGTCGGAGGCTTCCTTTTTATAGACGGGTTTGAAGCTGGGATAAATACCTTATTTTTGCGCTATAAAAACCAATCTCATGGATTTCGAAGCCCTTTTCAAAGAATACAAAGAACCCGCATTGCACGGGCGTTATGTGGCACTCCAACACCTGGAACCGATCCTGGAACGACACAGTCGCCACGGCAAGTTGAGCGTTATTGGTCGTTCGGTGCAAGACCGCGCTGTTTATGCTTATCGTATCGGGAAAGGAAAGACCAAAATTCTGATGTGGTCACAGATGCACGGCAATGAAAGCACGACCACCAAGGCATTGTTCGATTTTTTGAATTATTTGAATGGAGAAGGTAAATTGCTGCTTGATGATTTTAGTTTCCTATGCCTTCCGATGCTCAACCCTGATGGTGCTGAGGTGTACACGCGCGAGAACGCCAATGGCGTCGACCTCAACCGAGATGCCGATCAAAGAACACAACCAGAAAGCATCGCATTGCGCAAAGCCTTCGATGATTTCAAACCCGATTTCTGTTACAACCTGCATGACCAGCGCACCATATATGGCGTAGCCGATTCGGGTAAACCTGCAACGGTATCATTTCTTGCGCCGGCTTACAATTTTGAGCGCGAGGTCAATGAAGTGCGGTACAAAGCGATGCATGTGATTTCGGCGATGAATAAGGCGTTGCAAGCTTTTATTCCCGGGCAGGTAGGGCGTTTTGACGATTCATTTAATATCAATTGCGTAGGCGATACGTTTCAGTTCCTGGGTGTGCCCACGATTTTATTTGAGGCGGGTCATTTCCCCGGAGACTACCAGCGCGAACAAACCCGAAGGTTTATTTTTATCGCTTTACTTTCAGGCTTGCGGCATCTAAACGAAAACGTTATAGTTGATAATGAAATTCATGATTATTTGAATATTCCTCAAAATAAAATCAATTTTTACGACTTTGTTTATAAAAACATCAAAATAAATTATGATAGTAACAAAATAATTGCGAATTTTGCCCTTCAATATAAGGAAGTACTCATAGACAACCAGATTTGCTTTGAAGCCTACATCGCTAAAATAGGCGCGCTGGACGACTGTTTTGGTCATATAGAATACGATGCACATGGTGCTGAATACTCGGATGGCAAAAACAATATTCCAGAACCAGAGCAAGCGGCAAATTTTTTCCTGGGCGAAACAGAAGTCGCCAACGGTAAGGTTTTGGGTTGATATGAAAGGCTTTTTTGAACATGACAAACACAATAAACAATACATTTTATGAGTAAGTTCCGTTTAGATGAAGTGGATCATCAGATTTTAGACATGTTGATCGATAACACCAGGGTTCCTTTCACAGATATCGCTAAGAAGCTTTTGATTTCGGCAGGAACCGTACACGTTAGGGTTAAGAAAATGGAAGATGCCGGAATCATCATGGGTTCTTCATTAACCCTGGATTATGAAAAATTAGGCTATTCGTTCATTGCATACGTGGGCGTTTTCTTAAACAACACCTCGCAGACCAAATTCGTATTGGAAAGGATCAACGAAATCCCGTTTGTTACGGTAGCACACGTTACTACGGGAAAATTCAACATTTTCTGTAAAATCCGCGCCAAAGATACCAAACACGCCAAAGACGTTATTTTCATGATTGATGATATCGACGGCGTTTATCGTACAGAGACGATGATCTCACTAGAAGAAAGTATCAACGACAAGAAAAGGCTGATGCACACGATTTTCAAGAATCTGTAATCGATTTCGTAAATAAAATAGAAACCCCAAGTGAAAGCTTGGGGTTTTTTTATTAATTTAATCCAAATTTCGCTCCGATGTACACGCTTACCAAAACCGAACGCTTCAACCAGGAAGTGCTATCCAAATACCAGCTCTACAACAGTCTTTTCCTGACGCTTCCTTTTGATGACATCAACAATACCGGTGTTTTATTGCCTTTGTTTGCCGAGGTCTGCGAAAAAGGCTTCGAGCAACAGCAAACACCCGAGCAGATTGTTGATTTCTTTACAGCCAAATTCCTTGAAAACCCCTCCGAAGCCACACGCATAGATCTCTTATTTCGTTTCATCCAATACATTGAAAGGCAAGTCGTGCTTTTTGACGCGATAGAAGACGCTGCATTTTCCATCATCAATAACCTCGAAGGACGTGGTTCACTTCGTGACATGAAAGACAAAGCCGAAAGCCAAGGCAAAACGGCAACGCTGCACGATTTCCTGAAAGAGTTTAAGGTACGTACGGTTTTAACGGCGCATCCTACGCAATTCTATCCTGGTTCGGTATTGGGGATCATCACCGACCTGACCCAGGCCGTTCGCCATGATGACCTCGTACTCATTCGGCAATTGCTGTCGCAACTCGGTAAAACGCCCTTTATCAAAAAGGAAAAGCCTACGCCGTATGACGAAGCGGTGAGCCTTACCTGGTATCTTGAGAATGTACTTTACCAAACCTCGGGCGAAATGGTGACCTATCTCCAAAAGAATGTTTTTGGCGGTGAACCCATGGTAAATCCTCTCTTTAGTTTCGGATTTTGGCCTGGCGGAGACCGAGATGGTAACCCCTTTGTAACCACCGATATTACCTTAAAAGTGGCCGACCGCTTGCGAAATTCAATCTTAAAATGTTACTACCGCGACATCCGACAACTCAAACGCAAACTCACTTTCAGTAAGGTAGAAGCACTTGTTGCCCAAATCGAACACAAGATATACCAATCGGCTTATTACTATGAAGGCTCGTTGCACCTGTCACCGGACGAACTTCTGAGCCAATTGGAGACCATCCGCGACTTGGTCATCAATGAGCACCAATCCCTTTATTTGGACGATATCAATGAGCTGATCAACAAAGTCAGGCTGTTTGGATTTTATTTTGCCACGCTAGACATTCGGCAGAACAGCAAAATTCACGATAGTGTCATCAAAGAACTAGCACCGGTTTTGCCAGCTACCTATCTGACCTTATCTGCTGACGAGCGCCTTGCCGCCGCGTCAAAACTAACCGCAAAGCTTAATCCATCCGATTATAGCGGGCTTACCCAATCCACGCTCGAATCGATTTACGCCATGCAAACCATCCAACGCGAAAACGGGGAGCAAGGTGCCAATCGATACATCATCAGCAATTGCGAAAGTGCGCTTCAGGTCATGGAAACTTTTGCCTTCGTCCGGTTATGTGGATGGGAAAATCCTACCGTAGACATCGTGCCGTTGTTTGAAGTGATTGACGACCTGCAACAGGCCGATAGCATCATGGAAGCGCTCTACACCAATACGGCTTACCGACAACACCTCAACAACAGGAACGGTCAGCAAACCGTTATGCTCGGTTATTCTGACGGGACCAAAGACGGTGGCTATCTGATGGCCAACTGGAGCATCTACAAAGCCAAGGAATCAATCACCCAAGTATCGCGCAAACACGGTATCAAAGTGGTATTTTTCGATGGACGCGGAGGGCCTCCGGCGCGCGGTGGGGGCAAAACCCATAAGTTTTATGCCTCACTTGGGCCAACAATAGAAAACCACGAAATTCAGATTACGATACAAGGACAAACCATCAGTTCTAATCTGGGAACGCTCGATTCGAGCCGATACAATCTGGAAAACCTACTCAGCGCTGGCGCGACCAACCAGGTTTTTACCGATGAAGTCAAAGTGCTATCGGGCGATGATAAAAAATTAATGGATACTTTGGCGACCTTGGGCTATGCCAAATACACCGATTTTAAGAACCATCCCAAGTTTATCCCGTACCTTGAGAAGATGAGTACGCTGAATTATTACGCGAAGACCAATATCGGTAGTCGTCCGTCTAAACGCTCAAAATCGGATGCGCTGGATTTCGAGGATTTGCGTGCCATCCCTTTTGTGGGTTCGTGGAGCCAGCTCAAGCAGAATGTACCCGGATTTTTTGGAGTAGGTACTGCGCTCCAACATTTTGAGTCTTCGGGCCATTGGCAACAGCTCCAGGCGTTGTATGATTCCTCGTTGTTCTTCAGGACGTTGCTCGAGAACAGCATGATGTCGCTCGCCAAATCCTTTTTTCCGCTCACGGCTTACATGAAAGATGACCCCGAATTCGGTTCGTTCTGGCAAATTATTTACGATGAATACCTCTTAACCAAGCGACTGTTGCTCAAGATTGCACGTCAGGAAGAACTCATGCAGAATTACCCCGACGGAAAGGCATCGGTGGCTACGCGCGAGACTATCGTAAGACCATTGCTCGTGATCCAACAATATGCTTTGCAACGCATCGGTGCTTTAGAAAAGGATGTTGCCGCAGACCATAGCCTGATTGAGACCTATAAAAAAATCGTGACGCGTTCGTTGTTTGGCAACATCAATGCCAGTAGAAATTCGGCTTAAGCTGCAACTCGTCGGATATTTGCGCTTTTCACGGATAAAACATGTTAAAACTATATTTCGGTATTAAGTTTAAAATTTATTAAACCTTAATATCGATTTTATGAAGAATCTCTATGTTGGCTTGTTTATAATGTTGTCTTATATCGCTTGTTCGCAGCCCGTCATGACATCGACCGATATAATTCCTTTTTCATGGAAAATCTACAATCTTACCACACAAGGCTTAACGCCGGGTGGGAGTGGCGCGAATCAAATCTGGAATTTTGAAAGCGTTGCATATGAGGACTCGAGTTTTTTGATGCAATCGGTTCCCGTAAATTCGACTCCGTTTGTTGAAAATTTTCCACAGACCAATTTTGTGCAAAAGCTATCAGCAACAATAGATAGTTTTGTATATGAAAATTACACCCTATCACAAATTACCAGTTCCGGAATAGAAACTTTTGCGACAACCAATAGCGAAGGAATTGAAAATAATTATTCTCCTGACACGCAATTTTCTCCACTACCGCTCACTTATAACCTATCATGGAACAACACCTACCATACCACTGAAGATGAAACACCTCTGGGATCGAATAATACTTATGACGCTTACGGTACTTTGATTACGCCTTTCGGCACATTTACTGATGTGATTAGAGTGAAATATGTCCATTTTGACGGAGAAATACAATACAACTGGTACCAAGCGAACCCGTACAAGCTTCTGATGATTGGAAAATTTGCAGATACCAATACGTCGCAAGACCTCAGTTTCCTCGATAATGTAACTCTGGCAAGTAAAGCCTTTATCCAAAATAGCATTGTGATTTATCCAAATCCGACCAGTACGATGTTGCATATAGCTTCAGATTCAAAATTGAACTTTGATAAATTCATCGTTTCTGATTCCTTAGGCAAAACAGTGTTGAACAAGCGTTCACCAATCAGATTGACGTATCAGCTTTAGCAGCTGGTGTTTATGTGCTCATTGCATTTAAAGGTGAAGAAAAATACCAACAAAAGTTTGTTAAACGCTAATGAAAGCAAATCAACTCACCCAACAAGAATACACATCCTGGTATACATCATACATTGAGAAAGCAGGCGACAACGACCTGATTGAGGAACTCGAGATTTCGGTGCATCGGCTCATCCGCTTTGTGCAGAACATCCCGATGGACAAATTCGATTACCGTTATGCCGAAGGCAAATGGACGATTAAAGACATCCTGCAACATCTTATCGACGCCGAGCGGATTTTTGCGTACCGCGCGCTTCGTTTTGCCCGAAATGACCAAACGCCATTGGCAAGTTTTGAAGAAGACGATTATGCCATACAGGCCGACGGCAGCCGCAGGAGTATTCAGGATTTACTCACCGAAGTGGCTGTGGTACGCCAAGCTACCTTGTCGTTGTTTAAGAGTTTGACGCAACAGGAATTGCTCCGGATTGGTGTCGCGTCGGGTAAACCCATGTCGGTTAGGGCGTTGGGATTTGTCATTATTGGCCACCAGAACCATCATCAGGGCGTTTTTGAAGAGAGGTATCTTTAGAGAAAAGACCGCTACGCTGCAAGAGGAAAGACTTGAGAATTGGGACAGCATCTCCTTATTATTTCTTTCCTCTTTCCTCTTTCCTCTTTCTTCTTCCTTCTTTCTTCTTCCTTCTTTCTTCTTTCTTCTTTCTTCTTTCTTCTTTCTTCTTTCTTCTTTCTTCTTTCTTCTTTCTTCTTTCTTCTTTCTTCTTGCAACGTGTTGATCCTTCAACGAAGTGGTCTTTCTTTATCGCTCAAGCGCTACCCGCCAAATCGCTAGCTTTTCCTCGAACTTCATCGTGTAAGCAGGACTTGTCGATGGCATGACTTCTAAATTGATTGCTGAAATCGGGCCGAATTTCTTTAGGAAAAACCGATGGCTTTCTTTTCCATTGAATAAAATTTTTTTGATTTTCGGATAGTCGGATAACAATCCCAAAATGTCATTCTCCTCCTGGTTTTTAATGTTAGAGTCGAGACTGCCTTTGCGCTCACAGTGTGCGAGTACATCCCATAAGGCGATGTTGTTGCGCTGCAGTAATGCAACCTTTTCGGGGAAAACTTCAGGAATATTTCCGTCAGCAAAAACGGTGTACATGATTTTCCAGAAGGCATTTTGCCGGTGCGCGTAGTATTCGTATTTGGCCAGCGACATCGCGCCGGGCATCGTGCCGAGAATCAGGATTTCGGCATCGGCATTGACAACAGAAGGAAAGGAGGCGATTCTCATTTTTTGCGGGCGATCAAGGCAAACACCATCGGAAATTTTTTCGCGAGCGATGCAATCCTGAATTTTTGCGGTTCAAATTCGACCATGCCGTTGAAACAGTTATAGGGTGAATAATCGTATTCGTCGAACCGCTCAATGCACAATCCGTTTTGGACGAGGCTATTGATTACCTCGCTTGTGGGATGGTTCCAATTGACGTTTGTATTTTTGATGGGTGCCGATTTATCTGCATAAGTTCCTTCGGTGGTTTCTATGATGGCCTCGGTATTGAAATAGTCATAGGCCACTGACTTGAAATCGTAGTCGAACATCCAAACCACAGGATGAAACTCTACAAAAATAAGTTGCCCATCTGGTTTTAGAAACTTCGAAATTACCTTTGCCCATTTATCGAGGTCGGGCAGCCAGCCAATCGTGCCATATGAAGTGAATACGATGTCGAATGGCTCGTCGAGGTGGTTGGGCAAATCATATATATCGCAGCAAAGGAACCGGGTGTCGGTTTGCAATTTTGTAGCAATGGCTTTTGCGGCTTGAATCGCTTTTTCTGAAAAGTCAACACCTGTAACGGTTGCGCCGAGTTTAGACAGAGAAATCGTGTCCTGCCCAAAATGGCATTGCAAATGAAGGATTGTCTTGCCGGCTACTGATTTGAGATAAGACATTTCAATATCCATCAAAGAGTTGCGGCCGTTGTAAAATCCGTCCATGTCATAAAAATCCGATTGCAGGTGGAAATCTACTTTGTCGTTCCAAAGTTTTTTATTCAATTCCAGGTAGTTTTTCGCTGTGCTCATAACAATTGATTTGAGGTTCTAAATTACGCGGTAGCAGCCTACAAAAAAAAGGAACCCGAAAGTTCCTTGATTGTTTATTCTTCTTCGTCGTCTTCGTCGATCGGGTCTTCGATGTCATCCTCATCATCGTCGTCGTCATCATCGTCCGCATCGTCGTCTGAGCCGCCCGGATCTTTGGTGATGTCTACTTCTTCTTCGTCATCGTCTACTGCGTCGTCGTCTTCAATGTCCATACCTTTGATGGTGTCGATTGGTTCTACAATGTCGTCGATGTCGTCGTCCTCGTCGAACTTCTCCAATCGGCTGGCGAGCTTTGTACTCACTTTTACGAGGTAGATGGTGTCTTCGGTACGCACTTCAACGGCTTCAATCAATTCATTCTGCGCATTTCTAAACCGGATGATGTTGGAATCGTCATATCCGTCGGGAAATCGCTCCACAAGTAAGGAGAGGATTTCGTTGGTCAGTTTAGAATAATCAACAATAATTCTTTTCATAATTAATTATAAATCTAGTAGGTAAGCAAAAATTAATGGAGCAACTATAGTAGCATCCGATTCTATTATAAACTTAGGGGTTGTGATGTCTAGTTTGCCCCAGGTGATTTTCTCATTGGGGACAGCGCCCGAATAGGATCCGTAGCTCGTGGTAGAATCAGAAATCTGGCAGAAATAACTCCAGAAAGGCACATCGTGCATTTCCATGTCCTGGTACAACATCGGTACGACGCAGATGGGGAAATCTCCGGCGATACCGCCACCAATCTGGAAAAATCCGATGCCTTTTCCTGCGCAGTTCTTAGTGTACCAATCGGCCAGCCACATCATGTACTCGATACCGCTTTTCATAGTCGTTGGCTTGAAAGTGCCCTTGATGCAATACGAGGCGAAGATGTTGCCCATGGTAGAATCTTCCCAGCCCGGGCACACAATCGGGAGGTTTTTCTCGGCTGCCGCCACCATCCAGGAATCTTTTGGGTCTATTTCATAATATTGTTTGAGCACGCCAGAATTGATCATCTGGTACATGAATTCGTGTGGCAGGTAACGTTCTCCTTTGGCGTCGGCGTTGTTCCAGATATCGAACAAATGCGATTGCAATCTTCTGAAAGCTTCTTCTTCTGGGATACAGGTGTCGGTAACGCGATTGTAGTGATTTTCAAGCAAATCCCATTCCTCCTGAGGACTCAGGTCGCGGTAATTGGGGACTCTTTTATACGAATTGTGGGCCACGAGGTTCATGATGTCTTCCTCTAAATTGGCGCCGGTACACGATATGATGTGTACTTTGTCCTGGCGGATCATTTCTGCCAACGATTTTCCGAGTTCTGCCGTACTCATCGCTCCGGCAAGCGAAATCAACATCTTGCCGTCGTCAAGCAAATGCTCTTCGTAACCTTTGGCAGCATCAACGAGCGCCGCCGCATTGAAGTGAAGGTAATGCTTTTCTATAAATTGACTGATTGGTCCTTTGCTCATTTTGAGTTGCTTGTGTTTATTTTACTGTGATTTGGGTTATGGTTCAAAGAAAAACTTTTTTTCTTAAAACTCCAACCAAAATTATTAACTATTGTTTGTCGTATCCTAAAATCCTGAGCACGTCTTCTGAAGTCTGCTGTTCTGAGAAAACTTCTGTAGCCAAAATGCCATTTTCATCCCGGTCAATGAGGATGTGTTTGGGCTGCGGAATCAAACAGTGGTGCAGGCCACCGTAACCGCCAATGGTTTCCTGGTAAGCACCTGTGTTGAAAAAGCCAATATACAAAGGTTTTTCACGGTTGTACTTGGGCAGGTAAATCGCATTCATGTTTTGTTCTGAGTTGTAATAGTCGTCACTGTCGCAGGTCATTCCGCCCAGTAAAACCCTTTCGTAGGTGTCGTTCCAGCGGTTTACGGCGAGCATCACGAAACGTTTGTTGATAGCCCAAGTGTCGGGCAAGGTGGTGATGAACGACGAATCGATCATATTCCAGGCTTCTCTGTCATTCTGTTGTTTCTGGTACAAAACCTGGTAAATCGCACCGCCGCTTTCGCCTACGGTAAACGAGCCAAATTCGGTAAAGATGTTGGGCACTTCTACCTCTTCCTCATCACAGGCAATCTTGATCTGGTTGAGAATTTCGTCAATCATGTACTGGTAATCATATTCGAAAGCCAGTGAGTTTTTAATCGGGAAGCCGCCGCCAATGTTGAGCCCGTCAAGGGTAGGACATTCGCGTTTCAAGGCTACATACACTTTGATACATTTCACAAGCTCGTTCCAGTAATAAGCGGTGTCGTTGATGCCGGTATTAATGAAAAAGTGCAGCATCTTGAGCTCGAGGTTTGGGTTTTCCTGGATTTGTTTGCGGTAAAACCCTACGATGTTTTTGTATCCGATGCCCAAACGCGAGGTGTAGAACTCAAATTTGGGTTCTTCCTCGGCTGCAATCCTGATTCCGATCTTGAATTTTCCTTTGATTTCTGCCTGAAGCAAATCAAGTTCCTCATAATTGTCAATAATGGGGATGGTATTCTTGTGCCCGTTGTTGATGAGCCGCGCAATATTGTCAATGTACTGGTCGCGCTTGAATCCGTTGCAGATCACATAAGTTGACTTGGTAATTTTTCCTTGCGCCAAAAGGTTCTCTACGATATTGATATCAAACGCCGACGACGTCTCGATATGGATATTGTTCTTAAAAGCCTCATTCATCACATAAGAAAAATGCGAGCTTTTGGTACAGTAGCAGTAGTAATATTTGCCTTCGTACTTGTTCTTTTCCATGGCATTCCTGAACCAGTTCTTGGCGCGTTTGATGTTGTTGGAAATGGCCGGAAGGTAAGTGAATTTCAAAGGCGTGCCGTATTGCTCCACGAGTTTCATCAGGTCAATTTTATGAAATTCAAGATTGTCCTTATTGAGCGTGAATTCTTCCTGAGGGAAATAATACGTTTGGTTGATGAGGTCGAAATATTTGGTATTCATTTAGCGATAGGGTTTTAGATTAAAAAAACGATTGGTCTTTTCCTCTAAATTCAAACCCTGATGTTTGCGTAAATGATGGGTAATTTCTCCTGATAAGCGTTAGAATAGGCAAAAACGTCAAAAAATGACAGCCCGTTTACAGCAAAAAACTTTTGGAGGAAACCGATGAAATTCCTGCAACCACGAGTGGCAGTAAAATCAAAGGTTTTGTTGCTGGCAGGTCTATTCATGAGCGCAAATGTAAAAAATAATACAAACGATTGTTCATCATTTTTATTAAAAAAATATTAAGTTTTATAGTTTTTAAAAGCGGCTTCAATCAATTCGTTTTCAACGGTTTGGTCTATCTTTATTTTGCCGATTCCGTCGAGCAGCGCAAATTGCACCTTACCATATTCATTTTTTTTATCGTGGATGAGCAGCCCAAAGATTGGCGCGTAGTCCTTTTCTACAAAAGGGATAGGATCGAACACGGCGAAAATCGCAGCTTTTACCTGCGCATATTCTCGCTCAGTAAGCAGGTCCTTTTTCCAGGAGATAAAGGCCTCCAGTACCATTCCGGCGGCGATGGCTTCTCCGTGCAGCAAAGTTTCCTTATCATCACTTTCCAGGAAATAGCTTTCTATCGCATGGCCCAAAGTATGGCCAAAATTGAGAGCCTTGCGGATGCCGTTCTCAGTGGGATCCTGGCTTACGATGGCATTTTTAATCGCAATCGATTCGTAAATCAACGCGTCGAAATCGGCAAAATCAATCGCCGCCAAATCCAGGAATTTCTCCCAATAGGTTTTGTCGTATACCAAACCGTGCTTGAGCATTTCTGCAAGTCCGGATCGCATTTCATTTTGCGGCAAAGTTTCGAGGTAGCTTGTGTCAATGACCAGCAATGCCGGTGTGTTGATTACACCAATTTGGTTTTTGAGCGCACCCAGATCCACGCCGTTTTTTCCACCCACCGAAGCGTCGACCATGGCCAATAAGGTCGTTGGGATGTTAACGAAATCGATCCCACGTTTAAAGGTAGATGCTACAAAGCCACCCAAATCGGTCACTACGCCGCCGCCCAGATTCACCAGTAGGCTTTTGCGGTCGGCTCCCAGATCGGTGAGAATGTTCCAAATCTCTACGCAAGTATTGATGTTTTTGGCACTCTCGCCCGATTCAAACTCGATAATTTCTATAGGAATATCCACAGCGAGTTGCGGCAGGAATTTGGGCAGGCAGCAATCATTAGAATGGCTGTCGGTCACAATGAAAACCGAGGAGTATTTTTGGTGGGCGATAAGCTGGTTCAAGGCTTCGTAACCACTTGGCCCGAAATGGATCGGATAGCCGTTGGCGTTGATGGATTGCATGGGCTGTGTGTAAAATTGCCCCGCAAAATAAGCGATTTTTTTTGGGAATCTTGCCATAAAACCTTGAGAATGCCAAACTGTTTAATTTTAAAATATTTGGCGGAAATCACACAACAGGATTGCCTACCGAATTGTGCAATTTTGACCTGTAACCAAAAATAATCAAGATGAGAACCATTCCCCTCAAATTCGCAATGATGTTCCTGTTGCTCGCCGGAACCACACTGCTCGCACAGCAAAAAAACAAAGCGCCCGTAGGCGACGCCCAATTTCTTTTACAGGCGTTCAACGGCCGGATGATTGCCACCGACAACGCCAAGCTCGCTGTAAGAAAAGGAACCACGCCGCAACTCAGACAGTTTGGAAAACGCATGGTCAAAGACCAGAATGAAATGTACAAGGCCATCAAACCGCTGGGTGCATCGAGAAATGCGGTGTTTCCTAAATCGGTGAATTACATCGACCCGAAGGTCGGCAACAAATTGTCAAAGTTGAGCGGCCCTGATTTCAATCGGGCTTACATCAACCGCACAGTGGCCGACCTTGAAAAGGACATAGCACTTTTCAAACAAGCCGCAACCAGCAAAAATAAGGAAACTGCCAGCCTTGCAAAAGAGTTTCTACCCCTGCTCGAAGCACAACTCACAGACGTCCGGCAATTATACTAAGCCACGCAAATCCCGATGCAAATCCCGTCAATCCGCTTGACGGGATTTTTTATTTTCAGGCCATCTGAGCGTTCAAAAAGTGTATGGCGATTGGTCATTTATTTGGTGACTTTGTTTATCTTTGCACCATTATTATAGCCACCATCAAGCCACCATGGAAAAAATCTTCAACAACACCCAAGTAGCGTTTTCACTTAAGACCGATACCGAACTCGATCGTGCTTATTTCCTCTTTAAAATGATTGACAATGAACCATTGGTTCGTATCGGGACAGCCGTCACCAATTTTGCCATCAAGGCGCATCTGCCGGTAGAAGGCCTGATTCGCGCTACGGTTTTCGACCATTTTTGCGGAGGCGTGAATGAAAATGACTGCCTGACGGTGGTGGATAAGATGTACACCAAAGGCGTTTCATCGGTACTTGATTATTCGGTAGAAGGCAAGGAAGAAGAAGATCAATTCGATGCTGCGCTGCAAATGACGCTCAAGACCATCGATTTTGCGGCCGAGCGCGCTGCGATTCCGTTTGCAGTATTCAAACCTACCGGATTTGGCCGATTTGAACTCTACGAAAAACTCGGAGAAAACCAAAAACTAAATGAAACCGAACAGGCCGAATGGAACCGCGTGATTGAACGCTTCGACACAGTCTGTAAAGCAGCACACCAAAAAAATGTTGCCTTGCTCATCGATGGTGAGGAAAGCTGGATGCAAGATGCCGCTGATGCGTTGGTTACCGATATGATGCGCAAATACAACAAAGAAAAGGCCATCGTTTTCAACACCTTGCAAATGTACCGTTGGGACCGACTGGATTACCTTGGCAAATTGCATGACCTGGCCAAAACTGAAGGCTTCTACATCGGGATGAAACTGGTGCGTGGCGCCTACATGGAGAAGGAGAACAAACGCGCCGAAGAAAAAGGCTACCAGTCGCCCATCTGCGTTTCTAAGGAAGCCACCGATATCAACTATGACGCGGCCGTACATTATATGGTAGAACACCTCGACACCATGGCCATCTTTGCCGGGACGCACAACGAGGAGAGTTCCTACAAACTTATCGAACTCATGCAGCAGAAAAACATTGCCAAAAACGATGACCGCATTTGGTTTGGCCAATTGTACGGCATGAGCGACAATATCAGCTACAACCTGGCAGCCCACGGATACAATGTTGCGAAATACCTGCCGTTTGGCCCAGTGCGCGATGTGATGCCGTACCTGATCCGCCGTGCCGAGGAAAACACTTCGGTCGCGGGGCAAACCAGCCGCGAATTGACTTTGATTAAAACCGAGCGTGATCGTAGGAAAGGGAAGTAGCGACACCAAAACAAACACGAATGGCACGAATTTTCACGAATCAACCTCAATTGAAATTCGTGAAAATTCGTGCCATTCGTGTTAAACTTAGAAACGCTTCGTTCGTCTTCGCGTTTCTGCTAAAATCTAGGAATTACTAAACTGTAAATTACTCAAATTCTTATACAAGCCATTTTCTAATTCAAGTAATTCCTTATGCGTACCGCGCTCTGTGATGCGCCCGGCGTCAAGTACCAAAATCTGGTCGGCGTTTCGGATGGTAGACAAACGGTGTGCGATGATGATGCTCGTGCGTCCTTCCATCAATACTTCTAAGGCTTCCTGTACGAGTTTTTCGCTTTCACTGTCTAGCGATGAAGTGGCTTCGTCCAAAATCAGGATGCTTGGGTTTTTGAGTAGGGCGCGTGCAATGGCGATGCGTTGGCGTTGTCCGCCCGAAAGCTTGATGCCGCGTTCGCCTACGATGGTCTCGAACTTTTCTGGAAAGCCTTCGATGAAGTTGAGTGCGTTGGCTTGTTGTGCGGCCAAAAGAATTTCTTTATCGGTGGCGTCGGGTTTGCCATAGGCGATGTTCTCGCGGATGGTACCGCCAAACAAAATGACATCCTGTGGTACGATACTCATGTTGCCGCGCAATTGCTCAAGGTCGTAATCGTAAATGTTCTTGCCATCGATTAGGATTTCGCCACCTTCAATATCGTAAAAACGCAACAGCAATGATGCAATAGTCGATTTTCCTACACCACTTGGCCCCACAATGGCAATCTTCTGGCCCGAACCTGCCGCAAAGCTCACATCCTGCAACACCTGGATTTCCTTGCGCGAAGGATAGCTAAAGGCGACATTGTTAAAGGCGACATCACCTTTGATTTTCTCAAGCGCGTCGCTGCGTAGGGCATTGGTTTTTTCTGGCGTCTCCTCGAGCAACTCAAACACCCTTTCGGTAGCGCCCACTGCCTTTTGGATCTGGGCGTACAATTCGGCGATACCGCCAAACGAAGCGCCTACGAAAATAGAATACAATACGAACGAAATCAATTCGCCCACATCTTTCATTTCTCCACTGATAATGAGCGTCACGCCAAACCACACGACAGCCACAATGGCGCCAAAAAGACACATGATGATGAACGAGGCAAAGTAGCCGCGGTATTGTCCGCCTTTGATGGCAATCTTAACGATGTCATTGATTTTGGCCCGGTACCGTCCGATTTCGTACCATTCATTAGCGAAGGCCTTGACGTTGCTGATCCCTTGCAGCGTTTCTTCTACAATCACCTGGCTTTCGGCGATAGTGTCCTGGGTTTTCTTAGAATACTTGCGGATAAACCGACCGAATATCACCGCAGCAATGGCCACCAGTGGTACAATAGAAAGCATCATCAAAGTCAGTTTTGGGCTGATGACCGCCAGGAAAACGACTCCGCCCACGATCAGGATGAACTGTCGCAAGAATTCAGCAATAGTGGTTGTTAAAGTATCCTGAATCTGGGCGATATCAGAACTGAGCCGGCTGTTGAGCTCGCCCACACGTTTTTGAGCAAAAAAAGTCATGGGCAATCGCACCAGGTTGCTGTATAAGGCCAGACGGATGTTGGCGAGCGTATTCTCGGTAAAATTCACAAACAAAGACAACCTGAAAAAAGAAAAAAACGATTGCAGGAACAATATGCCCACGAGTCCCAGTGCGATTTGGTTGGCCTGCGCCATGTCTTTGTTCTTGGCACAATCTACGAGCATGCCGATGAGTTTAGGGAAGGCGAGGGCCGTCGCGCCGGTGAGAAGCAAAAACACCAAACCCACATAAAATTTCCAACGGTGGCTGCCACCGTATGAAAAGATGAGTGCGGCTTTGTTTAGGGAAGACGCGGTCAGTTTTGACTTGGGAAGGTCGTTTTCTATTTTGTGGCGTGCCATATTCTGGAGTTTGGGCAAATGTAATAAGAAGTTAAGCGCAAATCGAGCAACAATAAATCCTGCCGCAAACATTTAAGCAAAATTTAGCATTCTTTGGCCGCAAAATATCCAGGTAAAAAAAAGGACAAACCGTAGATTTGTCCTTTCGTGGGTAATACTGGGTTCGAACCAGTGACCCCTACCTTGTCGAGGTAGTGCTCTGAACCAGCTGAGCTAATCACCCTTCGCTGCAAAAGTAAGACGAAAAATGTAACACGCAAACAAAAGCGCGTAAAAAAGAGAGAAATAATTTTAGCATAGCGCTTGCACAACCGAATTTTGAACGTATATTTGCGCACCTTACAAGGGCGATTAGCTCAGTTGGTTCAGAGCATCTGGTTTACACCCAGAGGGTCGGGGGTTCGAATCCCTCATCGCCCACAAAGCCGAAAACGAGAGTTTTCGGCTTTTTTTATACCAGAAAGTGTCGAAAGCTCGCTTTCGTAAACTTTCAGGTATAAAAAGGCAAAACGAAGCATGAGTTTTGGCTTTGTGCTGGGCTACCCGAAAAGGATCAACGCAGTTAATCCCAGAGGACTTTACGATATTAATTTTGTAAAGCAGGCCAAGCGATTTTGGCTTTGCGTAAGGTTACCCAAAAAGAATCAACGCAGTTAAATCCAGAGGACTAAAGTATTTTTTTGCTGTTTTAGATAATTTGTTACATTTGCTCAACTTACGGCAATGATGTCTGCCTTGAACCGCCCACCAAGCAATTGGAGCTGATGACGTCTATTAATGGCTTAGGCCACTTTAGATGTATTAACCCAAGGTATTATGACAAAAGAAAACTTCAACATTGCAAAAATCCCACAGATTACGTATTTATCCTATTTGATAAAGTGGCTATTGATGTCGGCTGTTATTGGCGTGATCATTGGTTCTGTCACTGCTTTTTTTCTCACCTCGTTAAACTGGGTCACTGATTGGCGCGAAAACCATATCTGGATCATCGCCCTATTGCCACTTGGCGGACTAATAATCGGACTTACTTACTATTATTTAGGCAACTCTGTATTGAAAGGCAATAACCTTTTGCTTGAAGAATTCCACAGCCCAAAGCAAACTATTCCATTTAAAATGGCTCCCTTGGTGCTGTTTGGTACGTTGGCAACCCATTTTGTTGGAGGTTCGGCAGGACGAGAAGGAACCGCGGTACAGATGGGCGGTGCCATAGCCGATCAGTTCACCCAATGGTTGAAGCTAAAAGACCGCGACAGGAAGATTATCCTTATCATGGGAATCAGTGCAGGATTTGCTGCCGTGTTCGGGACACCATTGGCCGGAGCGATATTTGCGCTCGAGGTGTTGATTTTGGGTCGAATCCGCTACGAAGCTATTATGCCTAGCATTTTGGTGGCCGTCATTGCCAACTACACCTGTGAAGCTTGGGGCGCAATCCATACGAAATATGCAATTTTGTACGTGCCAAAACTCGACGCACAAAATTTGATTTGGACATTGCTTGCCGGGATCGTCTTTGGGCTGACGTCGCTTTTCTTTTCCAAGTCAACCCATTTTTTTACCAAACTGTTTAATTCTAAAATAGCCTACGCGCCATTGCGGCCTTTCATTGGCGGTATTTTCATAGCACTCGCGGTGTGGATTTTGGGAACCACGAAATATATTGGCTTAGGCATTCCAACTATCGTGGACGCTTTCAATCAAAATTTGCCCGCTTACGACTTTCTCATTAAAATAGCCCTAACGGCACTTACTTTGGGAGCAGGGTTTAAAGGTGGCGAGGTAACTCCTTTGTTTTTTATAGGCGCAACATTAGGGAATGCACTGTTCTTTTTTGTCCCACTGCCCATTGCGCTGCTGGCAGGGATGGGGTTTGTAGCTGTTTTTTCAGGGGCTACCAATACGCCAATCGCATGCACGTTGATGGGCATCGAGCTCTTTGGTGCCGAATGCGGTTTGTACATTGGGATTGCCTGTGTCGTCGCCTATTTATTTTCGGGACATACAGGAATATATACCTCACAAATTGTCGGAAGTCCCAAGCACCAGATTTATGGTAGCATGAAAGGAAAAAAATTACATGAAATTGATAGATAACGGCTCTGTGTAGGGAAATGCAATTTCAGGAGTCGCCATTTTACTTGAAATTAGAACACCGATTTACATCCGTAGAATCTTGCCATCTTCCATCTCAATAATGCGCTGCGTTCGACGTGCAAACTCATTGTCGTGGGTAACAACCAACAACGATTGCAGATAGGTGGTACTCAACTCCTTAAAAATCTCAAACACCATTTCACTGTTCTTTTTGTCAAGATTACCCGTAGGTTCATCGGCCATAATGATGATGGGGTCATTGATGAGCGCACGCGCAATGGCCACACGCTGTTTCTGGCCGCCAGAAAGTTGGTTGGGTTTTTTGAGCGCTTCTTTCTCAATGCCTAAAATCTTTAGTTTCTCGTAGGCGCGGTGCTCGATTTCCTTCTCACTTATCGCGTCCAGTTTAAGCCCAGGCAGCATCACGTTTCTAAGTACCGAGAATTCATTGAGCAGGTAATGAAACTGAAAAACAAACCCGATTTTTTCATTGCGGACCCGTGCCAGTTCGGCTTCCTTCTTATTTCGCATCAGCGCGCCATCTATCCATAAATCGCCTTCATAGTCGGTGTCCATGGTAGAAAGGATATACAAAAGGGTCGATTTGCCGCAGCCCGATTTTCCGATGACCGAAATGAATTCGCCTCTGCCAATCTCGAACGAAATACCGTCGAGTACCTTTACCGACACGGGATCGTGAAAGTACTTGATAATCTGTGCTGCTTTGAGAACTGGCGTTTGCATTATTTTCCGCGGATGATGATTACAGGGTCGACCTTGCTGGCTTTACGCGAAGGGAAATAGCCCGCGAGGTAAGTGGTGACGATGGAGAAAGTCAAACCAATCAGGTAAATCTTTGGGTTGTAGTTGATGGGATAGGTGGTGATGGCTGGCAAAGACGCCGTATTGAATGGGATTTGGTCTATGATGGCCGACACACCCAATCCCAAAGCAAGCCCCACAACACCGCCCACCACTCCGATAGTCGAGGCGATCATGATGAAAATGGCGTTGACATCTTTGCCAGAAAACCCCGTGGCCTTTAGTATGGCAATCGAATCCATTTTCTCATAAATCATCATGTTCAGGATATTGTAGATGCCAAACCCGGCCACAATGAGCAAGGTGATACCTACCGAGTAAGAAATCAACGTCCTGATGAAACTACCGGTCTCGAATTGTGCATTGGCCGTTTGGATGTCGATCGCATCCACCTCAAAGCGCTTGGCGTATTCCCCGGCAAGATTTGGTGCCAAAGTCACATCGCGCAGTTTGACCTGGATATCTGTAATGTACGCCGCCGATTCGCCCAGCAAGCGTTGCGTGGTTCCCAATGAACAATAGCTTTGTACATTGTCAACGTCACGCAGCCCAGACTGGAAAAACCCCACCACCTTTAAAGGCACCTGTTCGCCTTTGGAAGAGGTGACCTGGATGACATCGCCCAATTGTACGAGCATCTTTTCGCCAACCCCAATACCCAGTATAATACTGTTGGGTGTGTTTTGCAGGTCGAGGTAATTGCCCGCCGTTACGTAATCCTTGAATTGAAATAAGCGGTTTTCCTGTGCCACATCGACCCCATCGATGACGCCGTTGATGTCGAGCATTCCCACGTTGTAGAATACCCGTGCAGTTATTTTAGCGGCGACGCCAAGTACTTGCGGGTCCTGCCTTAAGGCATGCATGATTCCTGCGGCATTGTGCAATTCTAACTTTTCATCCTTTGGCTTTACAGAATAAACAAAATTATGGTAATCGCCATATTCGTCCGAGCCATCTATAGGTTGCTTTAACGAGGGTTTAATTTCTTTATACAACCGGATGTGCGCCGTGCGGTTCAGGATGAGCCCGTCGAGCAAGTCATTTAGGCCAGACATGAAACCCAACAGCGCCACGAACATGGTGATGCTAAAAGTCACACCCACGGCTGCTACGAGGGTTTGCCTCCAACGCGCCATAAGCAGGGCAAATGAAATGCGGGCTATGAGTTTTAGGTTCATGGTGTAGGCGGAATCAGTTCGTCGGATTGGGTAATGCCAGATAGAATTTCTATTTTCTGGTAATCCCTTAGCCCGGTTTTAACGATGACTTTCTCTCCGTTGCTTTTGGTTACCATAGAATCGCCCAAGACGTAATTTCTGGGTACGAGCAACGCCTTGGGTTTGGCCGACAATACTATGTTGGCCTCCAGCGAGATATTGGGGTAAAGCCGTGCAGGCGGATCGGCGAATTCGGCTTCGACCAAAAAAGTACGACTGCGCCCATTCATGAATGGATTGATTTTGGTCACCGTGGCCCGAAATACTTTTTCTTTGTAACCATCCAAAGTAACCAAAACCGCCAAGCCCTTGTGCACTTTGAAAATATCGTACTCGTCTACCTGCAGTTCGAGTATAAATCCACTCGCGTGGCCAATGGTGGCCAACGCCATCTGTGGGCTCATGATTTCACCCTTCTTTTTATCGATTCGGTAAACCATACCGTCTGTTTCACTCCTGAGCATGTAGTCATCTGTAAGTTTGCCCGAGATCTGCAGGTTTTTTTTGGATTGTGCGGCGTTAAAAGCCAACTGGCGCTTGAGATCGTTGTAAGCGACCACGGCCGAAACATAAGCTGTCTTAGCGTTTTGGTAGGCAAGCGCCTGTTGTTCCAGTGCCACCTTAGAACCGATTTGTTGCTGCCACAGGTTTTTCTGTCTGAAGTACATGAGTGAATCTTGTAGCATCTTGTTGCGTGACAAATCGGTAAGCAGCTTTGCTTCCTTTAGCTTGCCCCGATTGGCAGCAATATCTGCTAAGTCTGCCGCAAGCGCTGCGTTTTCCTGATTAAGGAGCTGCACTTGATTACTTATGGACAGAATAGCTTCTCCTTTTTTTACCATATCGCCTTCGGATACATAGACAGAGTCAACAATACCGCTTACGGGCGCGAATGCCTCGTACTGGTTTTTACTCTTGAGGTTTCCCGACGCGTAAATCGATTCAGAAATAGGGGCTACAATGGGTTTAATACTTGTGAGTTTGTCTTTACAAGCTAAAAGGGAAAGGAGCAGGCACAGCAGAATTATTCGCTTCATGATGTAAAGGTATTTTTGTAAAGGTTGTTAAAGAATGACATTTGTCATAAGTTTTTGGAGGGCTATCTGCAGGAATAGTTGATTTGTTTGCTAATCTTACCAAAGAAGACATAGAACTCAAAACCGTTGTGAAGTTTTATTACACCGAGTTCGAGAAAACGGGTTTGCAGGCCAAACTAGCTTAAAACCTTCCCGAGCGAGTTACGTCTCTTATGTCACTTCAAAAGTAACCGTTTCTAAGAACAAAATTTATTCTTAGAATCAGGGTTTTGTTATAGACGGGAAGCAAGTATGGGGAGTGGTTAAAGCGGCTTATATTCGACATTTGTTAATTCGATACCTCAGCTGCTGTTTATGTTTTAAGCATATAAACTTGTGAAATTCCCACAATCGACCAAATTTACCGCGACGGTCAGTTTTTTTCGAGTAGCTTTGGGATTGCACTTTCTCAAAAATAACCAAATAACACCATCGGCAGTGTCTGCAAGAAAAAAGCCTAATTCTCAACATGATATTAATTGTAGATGATAAAAAGGAAAATATCCTGCCTTTAAAAAAGATACTCGAACTGCATAAATTAGAGGCAGAGGAAGCATGTTCGGGCGAGGAAGCGCTTAGAAAAACGCTCCAAAAAAATTATTCCCTGATCATACTCGATGTGCAGATGCCGGGTATGGACGGATTTGAGGTAGCCGAAGCACTCGCAGGCAGCAGCCGAACGCGCGACATCCCAATCATCTTCCTTTCGGCGATCAACAAAGAGAAACGATACATTACCAAAGGCTATGAATCGGGTGGAGTAGATTACATTACCAAACCCGCCGACCCAGACCTTTTTATTCTTAAGGTCAAAACCTTCCTCAAACTATACCAGCAGCAAAATGAGTTACGCGATATACGCGATTTATTGGCCAAGGAGATAGAAATCCGTAAGGACGCCCAGGAAAATCTTGAGGAAAAGGTTGCCTTGCGCACCAGCGAGCTCCAGCAGAAAAACGACGAACTCGAACTCAGCAACCATGAACTGCAACAGTTTGCGTGGGTGGTCTCGCATGACCTCAAGGAACCCATCCGAAAAATAGAGATCTTTGTGAAACTCCTCGGCGAACGCTGCCTCAACGAAGAGCCCAATGGCCCGTATTATGTACGTCGGACGATTTTGGCCGCAGAACGCATGAATAGCCTGATTAACGACCTGCTGGCCTATTCGCGGCTGTCTTCGCCGGTAGAATCAGAAACCTGCGACCTCAATGAAATTGTTGAAGAAGTCAATACCGACCTTGAACATTTGTTTGAAGAGAAAGGAGGCATCATCCGAATACACGGCGAGTTGCCAAAGGTTGCCGGTGTACCGAGCCAACTGCGCCAGGTATTCCAGAACCTGATCGGCAACGCGCTTAAATTCGCCAAGTCCGAAACTAAGCCCGAAATAGACATCACAGCCGAATACACCGAACGCCTGGAATTCGACGCACCCGTCGCCAGTAAAGGCGCGTACCACCGCATCACGGTTAAAGACAACGGGATTGGTTTTGACCAGGATTATAAAGAAAAGATATTTACGCTTTTCCAGCGATTGCACCACAAAGATGTGTATGAAGGTACCGGCATTGGACTTTCTATCGCGCGCAAGATTATTGAAAAACACCAAGGCCTGATTACGGGCGAAAGTGAAACAGGTCAGGGTGCCCGCTTTATCATCCTGCTTCCCGTAACAGAAAAACAAATTGTATGAACGCAAACGCGACCTTTAAGAGAAACCTCATTGTTAGTACGAGCGTTTCTGTCCTGATTTTAATCGTGAGCTCTACCGCTTCATTTTTGAGTATTAAAAGCCTGCTCGACAGCAACAGTTTGGTGAGCCACACTCACGAGGTGATTTACAACCTCAATGCGGCAAAGCTTACCATGGCTGATGCGCAGACCTCGGTACGTGGTTATTTGATCACTGGCCGTGAGAATTTCCTGGAGCGATACATTGGAGGCGAAGCCAACACTGATGCCTTTATAGAAAAGCTTGAAGTGATGACTGCCGACAACGCGCCGCAACAACTCACCCTAAGGAAGTTAAAGCCGGTTATTTATTCTTATTTCAGGTACCTCGACCGTCGCGTAAAAGACAAACGCGAGAACCGCCAGACTATGGCAACCGACCTCGAAAAGGGAAAGCAATTCACCGATGAGATTCGTGTACTCTTAAAACGCATGGAAACCCGCGAACTGGCGCTGCTCAAAGAACGCACCGACAATTCTGCACGCTACGGAAGTTATACCTCCATCCTAATCGTATCGGCCGCCATTATTGCGATGCTGATCAGCTTGGTGTTTTTCTTGCGGATCCTCAATGACTATCGGACTCGTTTAAAATTACAGCTCGAATTACAGGAAAAAGACCGTGATATCGCCCAGCGTATCCGCGTCATCAGTAACATTGCGGTGCAGATTTCTTCGGGAAATTACGGAGTAAGGGTCGAAGACGAAGAATCGGATGCATTAGGCAGTGTTGGTGTATCATTAAATAATATGGCCCAATCGCTAAGTGAGACGTTCACCAAATTGTCTGACAACGAATGGTTGCAATCTGGTGTGGCCCAGCTCAACAATGCCATGCTCGGCGAGAAAAGCGTCGAGGAACTGGCCCAGGTTACTATGGAATTCTTGGCGCAATATACCAACAGCCAATCGGGCGTACTTTATCTATTGCAGGACAAAGGTTTGCTACTCACGGCGGGTTACAGTTACGACAGCCGCAACCTGCGCGAACAACTCATCGTAGGTGAAGGGCTGTCGGGTCAGGCTTTTGCTTCGGGCAAAATGCTCGAGCTTGAAATGCCAGAGAATGACAGTATTAAGATATCCTACGCGCTCGGAGAAGCCAAGCCCGCACACGTGATTGCGTTGCCTTTGAACGACAATGGCGTAGTAGGCGTAATTGAGCTGGCTACAGTTGCCAAATTTGGTGCGCGTGAACGTGCATTTTTCGAGGCGGTTTCTAACAACATCGGGATTTCATTCCGCGCAGCGCAAAGCCGTGCCCGCATCCAGGAATTGCTTGAGGAAACCCAATCGCAGTCGGAGGAATTGCGCGCCCAGCACACCGAACTCGAAAGCATGAACGCCGAACTCGAAGCGCAGACCGAAAAACTGCAAGCCTCAGAAGAAGAGCTCCGCGTACAGCAAGAAGAATTGCAGCAAACCAACGAAGAACTCAACGAGCGCAGCGTGCTGCTAGAGGAACAAAACCTCGAAATCCAAAAGAAATCAGAAGCACTCGAACTTTCTACACGTTATAAGTCTGAATTCCTGGCCAATATGTCGCATGAATTACGTACGCCATTGAACTCGATTTTGCTGTTGAGCCGATTGCTCGGTGAGAATAATGACGCAAACCTTTCTGATGAGCAGGTAGAGTTTGCGCGCGTCATTCAAAGTTCGGGCAATGGATTACTCGGACTGATTGATGAAATCCTGGATTTGTCTAAAATAGAAGCCGGTAAAATGGAACTCGAGATCCTCGAAGTGCCGTTGCAGGATATCGCGAGCGGCATCAATGGCCTGTTTGCACAATTGGCCAAGGAAAAGGGCATCACGTTTGCCATCGATGCCAAAGAAGCGCCTCTTGTAATCAAGACAGACCGCATGCGCCTCGAGCAAATCCTCAAGAACCTCATCTCTAATGCTGTTAAATTCACGAGTAAAGGATCGGTGACACTTACCATTGCCAAATCTGGAGTCGATGGTAAATTATTGGATTTTATCGTAACAGACACCGGAATCGGCATCGCAAAAGAACAACAGCCGCTGGTTTTTGAAGCCTTCCAGCAAGCCGACGGTTCTACCAAACGCAAATACGGCGGCACCGGCCTCGGGCTCTCGATCAGCCGTGAACTTGCACGTTTGCTCAAAGGCGAGATTACTTTAGAAAGCGAGCCGGGAAAAGGCAGCACGTTCACGCTGACCATTCCGGTATCTGCCTCGGCGATTGGAACCGTCAATAAGGAACAACCCAAAGCGAAGTCGGCGCCAGCTTTGGCCGATACGCAATACATCAGCGAGACTATCCCAGAATCTATCCCAGACGACCGCGACGAAATATTGGCCGGTGACAAGACGATGCTGATTGTAGAGGATGATACCAATTTTGCCAAGGCGTTGCTCGAGTTTACGCGCGAGCGTGGCTACAAAGGTGTGGTGACGGTCCGTGGCGACGAGGCTTTTAACCTTGCGGTGAACTACAAACCCATGGGCGTCTTGCTCGACATCCAATTGCCTGTTAAATCGGGTTGGGAAGTCATGGAAGAACTTAAATCAAATGCCATGACGCGGCATATCCCGGTACACATCATGTCGTCGCACAAGCTGCTGCGTCAGGAAAGCATGCTCAAGGGCGCAGTGAATTTCCTTGACAAGCCCGTGGCTTACGAGCAAATCCCCGAAGTGTTCAGACGCATCGAGCACATCGTGAACCAGGAATCGCAGAAAGTACTCATCATAGAAGACAACTCCAAGCACGCCGAGGCGCTGTCGTTCTTTTTGGAGAACAATAACATCCGCTCGCAAATCTCGAGTGATATTTCTAAAGGCGTCGAAACCCTTCAAAAGGACGGGGTCAATTGTGTGATCCTCGACATGGGCATCCCGGACAAGCAGGCTTATGATTTGTTAGAGGGCATGAAGAAATCGGCCGAACTCGAAAATATTCCGGTGATTGTATTTACGGGGAAAAGCCTGTCGCTCACAGAAGAGATGAAAATCAAGAAATACGCCGACTCGATTATTGTCAAAACGGCACACTCTTACCAACGCATGCTCGACGAAGTGTCGTTGTTCCTGCACATCGTGGAGGAAAAGAAAGCCAATGGCAAACGTGACGGCTCTAAAAGACAGCTCGACAATGTACTCCGGAACAAAACCGTTTTGGTGGTCGACGACGACGTGCGCAACATTTATTCGCTGACCAAATCGCTTGAATTGTTACAGATGAAAGTCGTTACTGCCATCGACGGTGCCGAAGCCCTGAAGGCGCTTGAACAACATCCGCAAACCGACGTGGTATTGCTCGACATGATGATGCCCAACCTCGACGGATACGAAACTGCCAAGCGCATCCGCGAAAACAAAAAATTCAAGAAACTGCCTGTAATTGCGGTGACGGCCAAGGCCATGACCGGCGATCGCGAAAAATGCATCAATGCAGGCGCCTCCGATTACATCACCAAACCTGTAGATATCGATCAGCTTTTGTCGCTACTGCGCGTTTGGCTTTACAATGCTTAACCTATGAAAAAAAGAGTCCTGATTATAGACGATGATGCGCGCAACATCTTTGCACTCGCAGCCACGCTCAAGGCGAAGGCTTACCAGACAGAAGCTTGCGACAGTGCTGCCCAGGCGCTCGACCTTTTGCGTACCGACCCCAATTTTGACACCATCCTCATTGACATGATGATGCCCGAAATGGACGGTTATGAAGCCATTCCGCTGATTCGGCAAATTCCCGCGTACCTGCACACGCCCATTATAGCCGTGACTGCCCAGGCGATGGTGGGTGACCGCGAAAAATGCCTCGCTGCGGGTGCCGACGCATACCTTGCCAAACCAGTAGATGTAGACCAATTATTTGCGATGCTCCAAACTGCCTGACCATGACCGATGACCACGAGTTAGACATTCTTATCACCGAAATCTTTGACTACCACGGTTATGATTTCTCGGGTTATTCCCGGGCATCGTTCAAGCGGCGCATCGACCGTATTTACCAGTTGGACGGCTTTGGGAGTTTTGAGGAATTCTTGTCGAGGGTAAGGTTTGATCGTGGCTATTTTGAGCGACTTGTTGAGGAAATCACAGTCAATGTAACCGAGATGTTTCGCGATCCCTCGTTCTACAAAGTACTGCGCGAAGAAATCCTGCCAGCCTTGCGTAGCAAGCCGTTTATCAGGATCTGGCACGCAGGCTGCTCGACAGGGCAGGAGGTGTATTCTATGGCCATCCTGCTGGAGGAAGCGGGGTTGTTATCCAAGGCTTTGTTATATGCCACCGACATCAACCAAAGCGTACTCGAGACCGCGAAACAAGGTGTATTCCCACTTTCGCTGATGAAAGATTATGCCGAGAATTACCGGGATTCGGGTGGTAAAAAGGATTTTACGACCTATTATTTTGCCAATTACGGACTTGCCAAGTTTGACGAACGCCTTTCGCAGAAAATGGTTTTTTCGCAGCACAGCCTGGTTTCTGATGGTTCGTTCAATGAATTCGACTTGATTGTCTGCCGCAATGTGATGATTTATTTCGATAAGGAATTGCAGGATCGCGCGCTGCAACTCTTTGACGACAGTTTGTCCAGGCTGGGATATTTGGCGTTGGGAACTAAAGAAACCATCAAATACACCTCGGTGCAAAAAAAATACGAGCAGCTTAGAAACGAAAAAATATGGAAGAAAATCAACTGAGTGCACCCCGATATGTGGTTGTAATTGGCGGTTCGGCCGGAAGCCTTGACGTTTTGCTGCAAGTGTTGCCGCTGCTTGAAAACATTGAAAAGATCGCTATTGTAATTGTGGTGCACCGAAAAAATTCGGATGACAATATCCTCGAGGAACTGCTCCGGATGAAAAGTGGCCTGCACGTGAAGGAAATAGAAGACAAGACATTGCTTAAAGCGGGTCGCATCCATGTTGCCCCAGCCGATTACCATTTGCTCTTTGAAAAAGACCAATCGCTGGCGCTCGATGTTTCAGAAAAAGTACAATACTCCCGACCCAGTATAGACATTGCCTTTGAATCGGCTGCCGAAGCCTTTGGCCAAAAGGTGATTGCGGTTTTGCTATCTGGCGCCAATTCTGACGGTACCGATGGCTTATTGGCGGTTAAAAAACTGGGTGGAATTGTTGTGATCCAGTCGCCCGTAACGGCCGATGTACCGTATATGCCGGCATTTGCCTTGACGCACCTGGTTCCTGACCACGTACTGGCGCCGATCGCCATTGCCGATTTTATCAATGGGCTGAACGGAGGATTTTAGGTACGCCATTTCATTGTGACTTTACCCTGTGTTCATTTTTGATCCCTGCAAAAAATCGGTACAGGCTGATAGTCTAACACAGACTACACGAATTCTGCGGATTCAAGAACCATTAATCTGTGTAATCTGTGTTGAATTTTATTCGTGAAACTTCAAAAAAAGCTATCCGCCGATACGTTTTTTCTCATCTTCTAAGCCAGTCTTACGCTCGCGCGATTTCTTGACGGCGTCGTTCCCAAAATTATAACTCAGGTTGAAACGCACTTGACGGCTGTCGTTCCCGCCATTGGCTTGGTTGCGGAAACCGCTTACATTGGTAATGCCATACCACGTAGAAGTGTAGAAAATGTCTGATACGGCCAAACGCGCCGTGAGTTTTTTCTTCAAGAACTGTTTCTGGATCGCCGCATCCAATGACCCGATGCTCTTGGTACGGAAAGTGCCTCCCCAAACCGACGGCGAGTTGTACCAACCCGAAATCTCGAGGTTGAACCCTGCGGGAAGCTTAAAGTTGTTCTGTCCGTAAAGGTTCAATGTTTCCTGGGTTACCGAGGTAAACGACGGGTCTGTAGAAATGTATTTGCTCTGGAATGCGTTGACACTGGCATAAACACTCCACCAGGAATTAACATCAAACGGGTACGAGATCCCAATATTGAGGACTTGCTGGTTGGCCACGTTCTTGGTATTCAAAAAGCTCCTGCTTGTGCCGGTGTATTCAATGACCTGCGCGAAGAAATCGTTGATGTAGGTGTAGGTAAAGCTCGTGTTGAGTTTGTAATTAAAGGTGTGCGAGAGCTTGATGTTGTCTGTGTATTGCGGCTTGAGGAACGGGTTTCCTTTAAAAAATGACAATTCATCGAGTTGGTATTCAAACGGGTTCAACGATTGGTAGTTGGGCCTTTCGATGCGTTTGCTGTAGGTTAGCGCCAGCGAATTTTTAGGATTCATCTGGTAGGTTACGCCGCCACTCGGGAAAAAATCGGTGTAATTGCGTTTGACTTGTTGGTTGTTCGAAGGGACGAGTGCATACAACTGTCCGTCAGAAACCGTGTTCTCTACACGCAATCCGGCCTGGAAATTGAACTTTTTGAGCGTTAGGTTGTAATTGATGTAACCCGCGTTGACGTTTTCTTCGTACACGAACTGGTTGGTTCGGTTGGGGTCGAGCACATTTATGCCGGTGATTACCTTATAAAAGTCGAGGGTGTTGTCTGTCTTGACATACGAGGTTTTGAAGCCGATGCCGAGTTTGCCTTTTTCTTCCATAAATTTTGTTCATAATCGGCTTTAAAAGTGGCAATGTCTACGGCAACTTTGGTGTCTTGCAGCGTGTTGGCTTCGGAGAGGAACGTCACTTCATCGCCCAGGAAATAGGCGTTGGGCTGGTACTTGTTTTCCTTGTTGTCGTATTTGCCGTAATCCAAATCGATGTTGAGCGAAACGCCCGTGGTATCAGCATATTTGTAGTTGAGGTTCGAGTAGAGGTTGTACGATTTGGTTTGGCCTTTGCTTTCGGCGCGCAGGATGCTGTCGTTGACGGTCGAGCCGAAGGGCCTGATGTCGGTTCGGGTGCGAATATCGGTGTAAGAGTTGTTGAAATTCCCAGTCATGATTACCCCAAAGGTGTTTTTAGCGTTGGCATAATAGTCATAACCGAGTTTGATGTTGTTGGCGTTTGGGTTGTCTGTCGTTTTCGATTTCGATTCAAAAGTATTGGTTCCTTGTTGGCGGTTGATGTCAATGAAATCGTAATTCTGCCCAAAACGGTTTGAGTAATTCCCGTAGAGATTGGATTTTTTGTTGCGGTTGTTGAGCGATAGCGAATTGATCGAAGTAGCCCATTTGCCTACATTAACTCCAGCCGAAACCGATCCGTTGGTTCCAAAATTTTTGTTGCGCTTAAGTTTGATATTGACGATTCCGGCATTTCCGGCAGCATCGAATTTAGACGAAGGCTGGGTGATGATTTCTACAGCGTCGATGTCGTTGGCCTGTATGGTTTTGAGGTAGTTGGTAAGGTCGGTGCCTACCAGGTAGGATTGCTTGCCGTCGATGTAAATCAATACGCCGGTTTTACCTTCAACAATCAGGTTGTCATTGTTATCGATGACAATTCCGGGCGCCTTGCGCAGCAGGTCAAAACCCGAGCTTCCGGTAGCGTTGATGGTGTTCTGTACATTGAAAACGGTCTTGTCGGCGAGCACCTGGATCATGGGTTTTTTGGTGTTCACGGTCACCTCAGACAGTTCATTGGTCTTCTCGTTGAGCGTGATGGCGGGTAAAGCGATCGAGGCATCGGCCATGACAATATCCTGCGATTGGTAACGCTCAAAACCAACCTGTTCTACTTTCAGGAAATAGGTTCCCGCCGTTACATTAGAGAAAGTGAAATCACCGTTTTTCTGCGTAACTGCCGCCTTGTAAAACTGTTCCTTTTCTTTCTGGAATAAAAGTACCGAAACGCCCGACGCATTGTTGTCGCCTTTTGCTTTGAGGTTTCCCGTAATTTGGTTGGCTTGCTGGGCTTGCATCGCAGCCATCGATAGTAAAAAAAAGTAAAGTAAAATTTTCTTCATGATTGTGATTAACTGTTGTTGATGATGGTTTTGCCGTTTAGAGTGGCGATTGTGTCTTTTGTTACAAAATTGGCTGCAAAGATAAAAGTTGTCGGGTAACCGCATAGCAAATAGTTAGCAGAAAACCGAGCTGCAGAAATGCGTACGTACCGATAAGCCTGAAAAATTAATCCAATAAATTAGAGTTAGCAGACTACAGACAATTTATTAACAATTATTTTTCATTAAAATATTTGTTATGTTAAAATTTAGCATAAGTTTACCTCATCTGTTGGACTAAAAAATACCACTACATTTTATCCAAAAGTTCAATCTTAGCTAAAAGCTAAGAAGCTATATCATTATAAGCCACCGCTAAAGTATGCCTGTGTAAATATAAACGGTTTAAAAAACGTCGTAAAATGACCTAGCCAACCAAAAAAGGGAAAGCCGCTACGGGATGCAGCGACTTCTCACAGTTAAATAAACAGTCTGGACAATTGTTTGTTTTAACGCTGTAAAATTACAAAACAATGTTGTGAAACCGCCAATAAAATTATTATGAATCTCTTTAAATTATCTTTATTACTTGTAGTCGTTACCTGTAACACCTATGCGCAATGCTGGTCGGATATTGCAGCCGGGTATAATCATACGTTGGGCATACAAACAGACGGCACACTCTGGGCATGGGGGCGCAACGACTATGGGCAATTGGGCGACGGCACCAACACCAACAAAAACACGCCTACCCAGATTGGCACTGATAACGACTGGCACGTAATAGCCGCAGGCGACACCCATAGTATGGCCATTAAAAACGATGGCACCTTATGGGCTTGGGGCAGGAACAATTTTGGGCAGTTGGGCGACGGTACTACGGTAAACAAGAACACGCCGTTTCAGGTTAATGGCGATACGGATTGGAAAACTATATCCCTAGACAACGAGTTTACCATCGCCCTTAAAACCAATGGAACTATTTGGGGTTGGGGGAAAAACAATTTAAAACAACTAGGAAACCCTGACCCATCGCCAATTTACGTACCTACTCAAATTGGCTCTGATAGCAACTGGAAAACAATTGATACCGGATTTCAAAGATCGGTAGCACTCAAAACCGACAATACATTTTGGGGTTGGGGTTCTGGTGCCAATGGGGTATTTGGTAATGGAGGGGGAAATTTTAGTTCTGCCATTCCTGTTCAAACATTACCGGATACTGATTGGCGACAAACAAGTACTGCGGGCACAACTTTAGCCATAAGATCCGATGGCAGCTTATGGGCATGGGGCGAGAATTCTTTTGGTTCGGTGGGCAATGGTTCTTTTGTGAACAATGGCCCTAACTACATTCCCAATCACATTGGTATTGCTAACAATTGGGTATCAATTTCTATGGGAACCTATGCTTCACGGGCAATCAACAGCAATAATGAATTATTTTGCTGGGGTTATAATGTCAGTGGGCAGGTGGGTGACGGCACCACTATTAACAGAAACGTTCCTACTCAAGTTGGAGTTGGTAACACCTGGCTGAGTACCTCTGGTGGTTTGTTTTATGTTGTTGGCTTGACAACTAACCATACCTTGTGGGCATGGGGCGATAACACGTATGGGCAATTGGGTGACGGCACTTTTACAAACCGGTTAACACCTATTCAAATAGGAACGACCTGCCTATTAGCAACGAGTAGCTTTGAGGGCAAAAACATACTCAAAGCTTTTCCAAATCCGGCGCAAAACAACCTCACGATTCAATACAACCTAAGCGAACGCGCAACAGTGCAAACTACCATCGCTAATTATTTAGGACAAATTCTTTACAGCCAAAAAACAAACAAAAGTCCGGGCATGCAACACGACCCTATCCATTTATCTTCGTTCCCCAACGGGGTTTATCTTATTTCTATCTACACCAATAACCTGCATAATACTATAAAGATCATTAAAAATTAATCTTTTAAAATTATAGTATATGAAAACACCAATAACCCCAAAGAACGGCTTTGCGCTGTTCTTCCTCCTTTTCTTTGGCTTCAATTCAATCTTTGCCCAGGAATCGGGCAGGCAATTGCAACCCGTTTCATCAACCACCTGGAACGGCAGTTCGTGGAGCAATGGCTTACCCAACGCCCAAACCAAAGCCATTTTCGCCGCCGACTTTGTATCGGAGCAAACGCTGGTAGCAGAATCGATCGAAGTGGCACCGTATGCCAAAGTAATTTTCGAATCAGGAAATAACCTGATTGTTACCAACGACATTAATGTTTCGCCTTCAGGTAACCTGACGTTTAAGGCAAATGCTAATTTAAGCCAGAAGAACCCTAATGTGGTGAATTCCACATTGCTAACGCTGACACGAGAAACACCGCCAATTACCAAATTCGACTACGTGTATTGGTCATCACCTGTTTTTGGCCAAAATATCGGGGCTGTATCTCCTACTACCTTATTTGATAAATACCTGCAATATAGTCCGTCTTTGGGTTGGGAAAGTGTGCCCCCAGCTACTACCGCAATGGCAGTAGGAAAAGGCTATGCTATCAGAGGGCCGCAAGAATATGTCGTTCTTGACACACACATAGCCACTTTCAACGGTCCCGCCAACAACGGAAACATAACCACACCTATTGAGGTGGGCAGCAACCTGATCGGAAACCCTTACCCTGACGCTTTGAGCGCCGATTGCTTCATCCTCGATCCCGACAACCAATCGGTCACGGCTGGTTTTATGAAATTCTGGACACACAATATTCCGCTCAATTGGTCTGGCGGTCAGGTAGGTGCCGGATCGGCTACCTATAATTCGAATGATTTTAACGTTTACAATCTTCTGGGGGGCGTAGGCACAGGCGCTTTCCTAAACCCTGATAACTCGGTGACTATCAACAGGCCCAAAGGTTATGTTGCCAGTGGGCAGGGCTTTATCATCGATGGCGTGAATAATGGCGCCGCGAGCTTTAAGAACACCATGAGAAGTAGTGATCCCAATGACGACTTACAGTTTTTCAGAACCAGTGGCCATGGCGGTAATACTACCGCTAGTGTTGCCAGTACAGAATGCCCGACCACGAGGCATCGCATATAGGTAAGGCTCAACGGAAGCACCGGCTTCAGGGAAACTTTGATTGGTTATGCGCCAAACGCTACAACTTCGGCTACGCTCGACAGGAATTATGATGCCCCATCCTTCATTACCGGCACTGACATCTATTCACTCTCGCCTGCCGGAGCGGCTTTAACAATACAAGGGCGGCAATTGGGCGCAACATTTAATGTAAACGATGTAATTCCTTTGGGCATCACTTGTCCATCCGGTAGTAACACGATAAGCGCAACAGATTTTGACGGCCTGTTTACCACGCAGCTTTTCTGGCTTAGGGAAAACGATGGCGGGGTGATCTCCTATCACAATATCAGGACAACTCCTTATAATTTCAATGCAGTGTCAGCACTTAGCAATAACACTACGCGTTTCCAGATCGTATTTACCTTACCCACTACAGCCAACATCAATTCAAGCAATTGCAACACAACGATTGGCGGCATTTGGAACACTTTTTTTTTCTCTGCCGTCTCGGGCGTTTCTTCCTACCATATTATGGCGGTACCTACAAATACGGGTTTACCTACCATTCAGTTTAACACAACCGTTCCAAGATTTCAGATCGCGCCTTACGGATTCAGCTACAACACCACTTATGCTGTTTTCGTGGCCACCTTCCAGGTAGACAACCAGTGGATATACAATACCACCCCTTGCACGTTCACAACCCCCGCAAGTCCAAATCCGTCTACGATTTATGACCCGGTTTGTGGCGCAACGATAACTAACAGGAATTATATCATCAGGGCAAACCCGCTCGAAGGAATGGCAGTGCCCCCAACAAGTTACCAGTTCATCGTAAACTATGCCGGGACTAATTATCCGTTTACCTCTACAACTCCAACCTTTCAATTGGGAGTGGTTCCTAATCTCCCGTTTGTCGCAGACGGCTCTTATACCATTACGGTTAACGTGAATTGGAACAATGTAGTCATTTCAAGTCCCCCATGCACTCTTACGCTAATTAGCGCCAGCCCGAGGTATACCTTGCAAGACAATACCGAATTCCAAGCCAAAGCGTACCCAAACCCATTTACCAACAACTTCAAGCTCGATATCAGCTCCTCCGGCGATGAGAAATTGGAACTGGTCGTGTACGATATGCTTGGCAGGCTAATGGAATCGAGGACTATGACGATTTCTGATTCCTACACTCAGGAAGTCGGCAATGATTATGCTTCCGGTGTTTACAATTTAGTTTTAAAACAAAATGACAATGTTAAGACCATTCGCATTGTAAAGCGATAAGATTTAGATTTATAATCGCAAACCGCCTTGAATTTATTTCGGGCGGTTTTTTTGATTCTAGAATTTTTTTTATGGCTTCTGCTAACAGCCGCCATGACTAATTGCTGTTTTCGTGTCGCCGGAATCTTCATTTTCATTAACTTCGTTCACACTAGCGGAAAATACTCTGCTATCTTGGCCGCAACTAGACATGGCGGCGAAACGTTAAGACTGGTGTTTTATGAAGGAGTCGTATGAACTACTTTGTTGATAGTTAATTTTTTATGAAAAAAATTTGGCTTTTTATTAACAAAGTATTTTGATTTTTACCTACATTCGTGCATCAGCTGTCGCTGTACAAAATACCACTGTACATTTTTTCTATGGATTGTCGCAGGCCATTTGACAGGGCGGGCGTTTTCATTCGTTGTCACCAAAATCAGTGTCATGAAGTACCGATGGTTTGTATTGTATTTTGTAACGGTCTGCGGCTTTGCCCAAGTGAGTCCTTTGATAGAAGGCATCCAATACGGCGCCACGCTCAAAGCCAAACTTGAATTGCGGTATTACCGGCAGCAGGAACCCAAACTCAATTTTAGATTAGCTGCTGCAGGTGGTGTAGCCGGACAGTGGATGATTGACGAATTTTATCCGTCGTTGAATTGCGAACTGCAACTGTATAACGGCGGGTTGGGCAGCGATAGCCGTCCGAACAAAAGAAAGAGCATCCTCGACGCGGTGGTTTCTATTACGGTGACTACCGGTAAACCCAATATAGAATTTCGCGGGGATAAAGAACTGTCGCGTTATGTGCCGTTACGGTATTTCTCTGACTTTGCCGCTTGTCCTTTGCAGAATCCTTACGATTATTCGTTTTCGTTGGGTACTAATTTCGTTTTCACCTCAGACGCCAACAAATGCTCTCAACAGGTTGGTTTTCTTGGGATTATGTTTGCAGAGGGTGCGCAGATAACCTATTATAACGACGGAACACCCTTTAATCGCATCCGCACCGGAGATTATCGCGACCGCTATTATACCGGTGGCGCCATGCTTTCCTATACGAGGGCGCGCGGGAGTTTGTCGCGTTTTGATGCATACCAGTTTGAATTGTCCTACCAGAAGTTCAGCGGATATACCCAGGATGCGTTTGAACTCAGCAACGCGCTAAATACCTCCAATACCGATTATAAAGATGTGGCCCAATCCTATTACAACAAAAGCCTCTGGAAATTCAATATACAATCTGTGGGTTATGACGATATGGGCAAGGCGATTGCCGTTTCCTGGTACAATTCTATCCGTTTTGATGCGCAGCACTGGATCCACTGGAAAATCAACAACGCCTACCATATCGTTCCATACAAAGGAAATCTTACGATCGAGCCATCGTTTTTTGCACAGATGAATCAATTTAAAACCAAGTAATATGCTAAAGACAATTACAAAAATAGGTATAGGATTGCTGTTTGCGTTGTTGGTGTCGGGCTGTTATTCGGTCAAGAATTTTGACAAACTCAAATGCATCACTTTCAAGGACACCGATTGCTATATGCGCAAACTCTATATGGTCAAGAACAAATACGACGGGCAACAACTCGTGAGCAAAGACAGCCTTTCCCGCCATAGTGATTCGATACTTTCTGAGGTGCAGTATCTGCTGATCAAGAAAGATATTGTCATTTACCTCACGACGACGCCGTCTAAATATGTGTATGACAAGACCGATACTTATTTGATTGGCGGACGCTACCCGAATGCTTATTACCTTAACGCGATGTATATCGGCAAAGCGTTACCCGATGCAGAAAGTGAGAACATCATGCATTTTTCGTTTGAGAATCAAAAAGCCCAGCAGGATTGGGAGATGCGACAAACCCCGACGGGTTGGCGTCTGGTGTCACTAGACGAACGCAAGCTCAGGAAGCGCAAAAAAGGCGAGCCGCAAGCACGCGTGAGCAATACGATAGTGATGAAACCGCGCAATTCTTTCCTGCATCCCATAGAATTTGAGCGGGTTCCCGATTTGAGATTCCGTTACCGCAAACCGTTGGGTTACTCCGACTATGAAAGTAACACCGGGAACCTAAAAGCCAAGGTAGCCAATAAAACCAATACTGAACAGTACGCCCAATGCATTTGTCTGCATGTCAAGGAAGGCAAGCAACAGACACTCGATTTTGGCGTCTTGTTCTTTGACTTTACAACCAACAAGTTCTTTTCGCCCGAGCATGTGCCGTTCTTTACCAATTTTGAGTCAGAACCCATCATGGTTGCCGAGCCCAATACCAACCCGCAAAACACCAATTGATGAAAGGAAGCATCCGTAAAATCAATCGCCGCGCTTCAACCGGTATCATCTTCGTGATTATTTTCGCTACGCTGGGTTATTATCTGACGTATCGGGCCATCACTACCAGTACCATACAATATGCCGAGCTACCCCAAACCGTTAAGATGAAAGTCATCAACCACGCCAAGGAAAAAAAATATGACTTTGCCGAATTCGAGATGCCCGTCATTTCAAAGATGGCCATTGACAGCAACAGCAAAAAGGCCTATCGATATCGATCTGGTTTTAGGCAAACCATAGAGTCAGACGTAATCTGTCATGAGAATTCGGCTTTTTTGATGTGGTCGGCTTTGATTTGCATCATGATCACCATTGCATCAGCCTCGGTTCCGGTTTTTACCGCATGCTTTTTCTCGCTTAAAAATGAATTTTCCCTTAAGGTCGGGCAACTCAACGGTATCCTGTTTTATACCGTGTTGCTCGTGCTGTTCCTGATTGCAACCAACAGAGGTGGTAGTGTAGTGGGTTACTATACACCTGTTGAAATAGTCAACGATTTCAAGATACTGCTCAACGATGGTGCGATTCTAGAATACATTGTAGGTATTACCATTTTTTTGATGTTACCCTGTCTTGCCGTGATTTTCCTTACTGCCCGCTGCGCCGACACGATTGATGAGACCACCGCCGACTTTGCAGTACTCAGGCAATCCGTCAGGCAAATGAAAGCGCTTGACAATATACTCAAGAACGCCTTACATATGATAGCGATTATTGTGGTTTTTGCGGTCCTGACTTCCAGCGCGTTGGGTGCCGCGCTAGAATCAATGATGGAGATTAAAGGTTATGATTTGTTCCCAAAGGAAGTGAGTTACTTGTATGGAGCTTATTTTACACTGTTTCTTTGTGTAATTTATGTCCCGGTGTATTATCACCTTGCCCAAAAATACGATGCGCTGAAAACCCGTGCGGCCGATTTGAAAGAAGAAGGTGTCGTAGGCAATTATGAATCCTTGTTCGCTGCCGCTGCTTTTCAAGGGTCAGCGGTGGATAATATCAAGATTGCCATTACCATTATTTCTCCATTGCTTACAGCGTTTATTCCGAAAGCTGTTTTTTAAAATAAAAAATCCCCTCGAAAAAGGGGATTTTTATCTAAGGAACTACTACTCGTACCGGTGGTGGCGGTGGCGCGGGAACGATGACGGTAGTTTTTCGTGCCGTGCGTCTGCGGGCGTGTGGGCGGTGCCTTACGACTTTCTTTTTGGTGACGATTACGGCGCCTGGTGGCCGTTTTATGACCGGATGTGCCGGAACTATCACCTTAACTTCCTTGGTTTGCGCCAACGCTGCGAATTGAAACCCAAGACACAGCGTTAAAATTAATAGGAACTTTTTCATGGGATTAGCCTTTAGATTTTTCTATGATGTACACGTCGTCGGCGGCAGCGGCGAGCAGTGCAAAGCTACCGGCCAATACATTGATTACCGCACCCATGTTGTTTAGGTTGAGTAAGCTCGCTACTATAGGAGTCGTGGCAGGAACCAGGTACAATATACCGGCAACCAACAAAACTATTCCCAAGAAGATGCTAAACTGATACGCCCTGTGCCTGATGGCCAGCACAATTCCGGTAGTCCCCAATGAAATATGAATGATCGCATGGGTGAGGTTGGAGGTTAGCAATGCAAATACGGTTTCGCTGAATAAGCCCCATATCCCTTGGGCGAGTAAAAAGATACTCAATAAAAGTACGTACTGATTAATTAAAGAACCTGATTTCATAATAGAGAATTTTCTATCCGAATGGCGGATACGTTTATTTTGTAAATTTCGGTATCATGAGGCCCGGAAGGGTTACGCTATTCGGATTTAAATTTGTAAGATTCCATTTACTGGAAATCCTGAAATAATATCAGGAAATAAGGTAAAGATGAAACTCTACCAGAATAGTAGTTTTACGTCGATAACTTAATTGAAAATCAGATGGGAACTATTAAAAATAACGCAAGTCCATTCTATGAAGATATGGAAGGTTTTATCTATGACGGCAATGAATCAGAAATCAATCGCATTGAAGAATACGGCAACGACGAATACAATTTCTATCCGGATGCCGCATTTTAGATTACGCAATTTTCACAGATACTTTTTAAATTAAGGGCTTATGGTGGAGATAAAATTACTGCTATTGGATTCCCATAAAGAAAAATCAATATTGTCAACGTTTCCGTCTCCATTTAAGTCGGTGCCAAAATCCCCCGCAGCAAACTGCGACGCATCGGTTTCCCAAAGGCTAAAATCAATGTTATCGATATTGCCGTCCACGTTGATGTCTCCCGAATATAAAGCGTACACACCCGTTTCTACCGCTACAAGGTTTGCTCCAAAAGCTTTTGACGCCGCCGACGAAAAATCATAGTTCAACTGCGTATTTCCGATCGGTTGGGCCGAGCTACTCCAGGTTTCGATACTGTTACGTTGCTTAACGACAATATAGTACAAACCTGCGGGGGCTGTGGGAAAACTACAGGTTAAAGTGCCATTTGTCTGTAGCATCTGCGTAGCTATGCCGGCCAAAGCAAGAGTAGTCGGATTTCTCAATTCAACCGTCACGGGAATCACATCGGTCAAAGAAGCACTCAAACCCGCATTGTTCTGGACGGGCTGCATCGCATGGGTTACAGCATTATAATATCCCTCGATGAACAATTTTAACGATACCGTATTAGATGGTGCGGCTATTGTAAAATTCGTATTCGACACATCAAAGAAAATATGGTTGGTGCCTTTAATCATAATGCGGTTGGTGGTCCCCGGAAGGTTCGGGATGGTCACGGCCTGAGAACCGTCATTTGGCGTAGCGGCAAGGAGGGTAATGGGGAACGTGTTCCCACCGTCGGTAGATAAAAGGATATCCACGTTGGCACAATTCACATTGTTGGCGGTTGTTCCCGCTACAGACCAGGTAATTGTCTGCGAACTTCCTGCTGCATAAGAAACGGCCGTGTTGGGCACCGTTACGGCAAAGGGTCCCGCGGTTGCATTGACCGTTATGACGGTATCGTCGCTATTGTTGGCGGGGCTACCAGGCCGGTTGTCGCGAACCGTAAGGCGGAAGTTAAAGTTGCGGGCTACATTGGTCAGGGATTCGACAGTAATTTCGGTTCCTGCCGTGGTCGTGGCACCGGCAAGTACCGATGACATTTTAGGGAAATATCGCACAGGCGAAGTAGTCGGATTGTATGACCTGAAATTCGGTCCCGATGTTTTGGTGGCATTTGGGATGGATGTCGTAGACGTTCCCGAATTCATCTGCTCCCAATCATATGTCAATGTATCGCCATTGGCATCAGTTGCCGATCCCGTGAGCATGAATGGCGTGCCTTTAGGGATGGTATAGTCAAGCCCGGCGTTTGCCGTGGGTATAGCATTGCCAGTAATGGTCGTGGTCTGGCAGGTCGTGGTTTTGATATAATTGGTGACTTGTTCTACGCTAATGGCATGGAAGTAAGGGTCAGAATGGGGTTGCACGTCCCGACTGGTAATCCCTGCGTAACCCATGATTGTCGAGCCGCTTCCGGGCTCCATTTGTTTGCCGGTACCTTCATTAGAATGGGTAAAGGTGTGATTGGCACCAAATTGATGGCCCATTTCGTGTACGACATAGTCGATATCAAAATTGTCACCAGAAGGAATACCATCGGCAGGCGAGGTGTAACCACTTCCTTTGTTCTCATCGGTTGTACTTGCAGTATCATCCACGCAAACACAGCCGATACAGCCCGCGTTCCCGCCTCCGCCGCTGGCGCCAAACAAATGCCCGATGTCGTAAGCGGCGTTCCCTATCGTATTGGTAAGGTTGTTCTGCAGTTCGGTATTCCAGGCGCCGCCGGCTCCTGTCGCTGCTGCAGAATAGGGGTCGGTGGCGGCGTTGGTGTAAATCAGGGCATCATTTCCTGCGATGAGGTTCATGTGTACCCCAAAATCCATCTCAAAAACGGCATTGACGCGCGTCATGGTATTGTTCATCGCGGCGAGTGCAAGCGGTTTGGTGCCACCAAAGTAAGCGGTGTATTCTCCGGTTACCGATAGCGCCAGGCGATAGGTACGCAGTTGGCCATCATCGGCATTGGGTCTTGCGGCAATCGTTTGTTCTGCAATCTCTACCTGAGCACGCGCCATGACTTTACATTCAAAAGTGTTGGCGGCGGGCGTTTTGTCGGCTTTGCGATAAAGCACATAAGTTTGGGCGTCGGTTGTATAGGGTTCTATGAGTACCACAGAGCGGTCGGGATTGACCATCATCGTTTGCAATCCCAAAGGTGACAAGCTGATATAGATTATCGTAGCGCGATTTTGCAAGCTTACACCCATGTAGGATTTGATTTCGGGAAAGCGCGCGGCAAGTGCAGGATCCATATTCGACATTTCAGAAAAAGCAAAATGTTGGATGCCATCGGGCGTGGGAAAGGCGACCACGACATTAGACCTTTGGCTGCTTTCGAAACGCTTGGGCGCAGTTGCAAGTTGTTGTTGGAGCTGGTTAAGATCCAACTCGATTAAATTAGGATTGACAATTCCTTTTTTATTTTCGAGAACAATTGCATTATTTCTTGTTGTGGCTGATTTCCAGTAGGGTTTGGTAGTTTGCGCAAACGAAAATCCGCTGAACAAGGCCGCTACAAAGAGTAAAGAATATTTCATAATAGATCGGGCTTTAAATTGAGCCGCGAAATATAAGCATTTCTTTGGATGACAAGCGAATAAAGACGTAAAATTAAGCCAACAGTAAGAATTGTCGTTTATTTTTTGAGAATGTCCTCGAGTATCGCCTTATCCGAACGATTGACGACCTTTAAGATAATTTCCTGCTTTTTAGCGGTCTGCCCTTCTATAACATACAGTTTTCCGCCCGGCACTGCAACATTGCTTTGGTCAAAATCTACATCGCCGTAAGTAAGCGTGTTTTTGATGTCGGCAGTATCTACCCATTTTTCAGAAAGGATCTGTTGGGCCTTGTCCGAATAGACAAATGGTTTGTTTCTCAGGTCGTTCAGTACCCTTGCATTCGGGAAATAATTGCAACGCGTGTCTTTCCCCATAAAAAATCCCGTGACGACAAATAATCCCATGGTAAACCCGATGAGGTAATAGGCAAAGCGGTGTTTGAGTTTCATTTAAACGTTTTTGGTGGGCCTTGCGGCATTCGGGTGCAAAGGTAACGCAAACCGTCCTTAAAAAACAATTAAATTAATGTCGCTATGGTGCAAATCGAACCAATCGCCAATCACCTTGTTTGTTAAGATGCCATGGTAAAGGTACACCCCGTTCTTGAGTCCTTTATTGCAGCGGATGGCGCTTTCCAATCCGCCATCTTCTGCAATCTGCAACAAATAAGGCGTGATGATATTGCTGATAGACAACGACGCGGTCTTAGAATACCGCGACGGAATATTAGGCACGCAGTAATGGATGACGTTGTTTTTGATAAAGGTCGGCTTTTCGTGGGTAGTCACCTCCGAGGTCTCAAAACAACCACCGGTATCAATACTCACATCTACAATCACGGCTCCTTTTTTCATGTGCTCGACCATGGTTTCTGTGACCACGACCGGACAGCGTTCCTTACCGCGCATGGCCCCAATGGCCACGTCGCAACGGCGCAAGGATTTGAGCAATGATTTTGGGTGTATCGTCGAGGTAAAAATGCGTTGGTTGAGGTTGTTCTGCAGGCGCCTGAGTTTGGTAATCGAATTGTCGAAAACCTTTACGCTTGCACCCAGGCCGAGTGCGGTTTTGGCGGCGAATTCGCCAACGGTTCCCGCGCCGAGGATGACGACTTCGGTAGGAGCAACGCCGGTAATGTTTCCCAAGAGCAAACCTTTACCAAATTGGTTGTTGATCATAAGTTCGGCGGCAATCAATACCGATGCGGTGCCGGCAATTTCGCTGAGCGACTTCACGGCCGGATACGATCCGTCTTCATCCTTAATGTATTCAAAGGCAAGCGCCGTGATTTTCTTTTTAGACAATTCCTCAAAGTATTCTTTCTTGCGGGTTTTGAGCTGGATGGCCGATATGACCGTGGTTCCAGCGCCTACAAGCTTGATTTCCTCCATGGTGAGTGGTTCTACCTTGAGCAACATCGGGCAACCGAAAACTTTTTTGGGATCGTTGGTAATTTCGGCACCGGCGTCGCTGTATTCCTTGTCGGAGTAACTGGCACTGGCTCCGGCTCCCGATTCAATCATCACACGATGGCCGTGCGAGGTGAGTGAGTTGACGGCGTCGGGCGTGAGGCAAATTCGCCGTTCCTGGTAACTGGTTTCTTTTGGGATGCCAATAAAGAGTTCGCTTTTGTGTTTGCCTATCTCGAGCTTTTCTTCCTGCGGAAGCAATTGCTGTTTGGTAAATGGAGTTAAAGCCATGGGTCGCTGTCGTAATTTCGGTCTAAGTTATAAAAAACCTCGAATGCTGCAAAGGTTTTATTCATGTCGTAAGCGAATTTAAAGATTCCTGAAAATAATAACACAGATTACAGGATTTCACAGATTGCGTATTGCCTTCTGTGTAATGGATGTAATCTGTGTTTGACAAGTTTTTTAGCCGTTAACTTAAAATCAGTTCCCTTTTACCATTGGCTAAAGCTTTGATGCGTACGGTGCTGTGCTCGTGCGGGATAAGCGTCGGGATTCTCTCTGCCCATTCTATAAAACACCAATGCCCGGAGTATAAATATTCGTCCATGCCCATATCATAAGCTTCGGCCTCGCTTTTAAGGCGGTACATGTCAAAATGGTAAACCGTGTCACGCGCTTCGGTCTCGTATTCATTGACGAGCGAGAACGTGGGACTACTCGTGGCATCAGAAACGCCCAGTGTCTTGGCCAGTGCCTTAATCAACGTAGTTTTCCCGGCACCCATTTCCCCATAAAACAAGATGACTTTCTTTGGGTTGGCATCGAGTATTTGGCGCGCAGCCGTATGGATTTCTTCCAGTGAAAAAGTAATTTCCATTGAAACAGTTACTAATTTTCGTTTAACTTTTAACTTTTATTCCGCTGCGCTCCATACCGTTCGGCTGCGCCTCGGGTCGACTTTCGACTTTCAACTTTCAACTTTCGACTTTCGACTTTCGACTTTCGACTTTCGACTACCTCGGATTAAACACCATAAACGGCACAATCATTTCCTCCAATGAAATCCCGCCGTGTTGGTACGTATTGCGGTAATAACTCACGTAATGGTTGTAATTGTTCACGTAGGCGAGAAAGTAGTCATTTTTGGCAAAGATATATGAACTGCTCATATTGATGGCGGGCAAGCCGATTTTTTTAGGCTCTTTCACCGCATACACGTCGCGGTCTTCATAAGTTAGGCTGCGTCCGGTTTTGTAACGCAGGTTAAGGCTCGTGTTTTTGTCACCAATCACTTTAGATGGATTCTTGACGTTGATCGTGCCATGGTCGGTAGTGATAATAAGCCTAAAACCAAGCTTTTGTGCTTGTTGGATGATTTCAAGCAATGGCGAATTCTTAAACCAGCTCAGCGTAAGTGAACGGTACGCCTTGTCGTCTGAAGCCAATTCCTTCACTACGTCCATCTCGGTCTTGGCGTGAGAGAGCATATCGACGAAATTGTAGACCACCGTTACCAAGTCATTGTCTTTAAGAGCCTTGAAATTTTCGGCGAGTTTTTTTCCGTTGGCGAGATTGGTAATCTTGAAATATTCCTGCTTAAGGTTCTGGAGCCCGAGTCGTTTGAGGTGTGCGGTGAGGAATTCAGCTTCAAAGAGGTTTTTTCCGCCTTCTTCTACGTCGTTTTTCCAGTACTGCGGGAATTGCTTTTCCATCTCAAGCGGCGTCAAACCAGAGAAAATAGCATTCCTTGCATACTGCGTCGCGGTTGGGAGGATGGCAAAATACGGCACTTCTTTCTCCATTTTGTAATGGTTGGCAACGGTGCTTTCCATGACTTTCCATTGATCGTAACGCAAATTGTCAATCACGACGAATAAAACCGGACGGTCTTTTTTGGTGAGTTCGGGAACCACAAGTTCGCGGAACAAAGTGTGCGATAGAATGGGTTTATCGGCCTTAGGTTCATACCAATCCTCATAATTGCGTTCGATGAATTTGCCAAACTGCGCATTGGCCTCTATTTTTTGAGATTCGAGGATTTCAATCATGCTCTGGTCCTCGATATTCTCAAGTTCGAGTTCCCAGAACAAGAGTTTATTGTAGCAGGCAACCCATTCTTCGTAGCTGTTTACCATGGCCATCTCCATCGCGATCTTGCGAAATTCCTTCTGATAATCGAGCGTGGTCTTTTCAGAAATCAACCGCGAATGGTCGAGGTTTTTCTTGATGCTGAGCAAAATCTGGTTCGGGTTGACTGGTTTGATCAAATAGTCGGCGATTTTAGAACCGATGGCTTCCTCCATGATATATTCCTCCTCACTTTTGGTAATCATGATCACAGGCGTGGCCGATTTTTTTTCCTTGATTTCGGCAAGCGTTTCCAAACCACTCATCCCGGGCATATTTTCATCGAGGAAGACGATGTCGAAATTGCCTTCCTCAAAGACGTCGACCGCGTCGCGCCCGTTGTTGCAGGTGGTCACGTGATAATTTTTCTTTTCCAGAAATAAAATATGTGGTTTTAAAAGGTCGATTTCATCATCAACCCAAAGTATTTTGATTTGATCCATTAGTGTATTTTTAATAGTAATCTGAGTGGCAATTTAACATAATTTGAACGGCTTGTTCTTAAATTTATTGTAAAGTTGGATTTTTTGAGCGCAGTGCTTTCCTGGTTAATTTTGTACATTTGAAACCTATACAAAATCTATGGTATGCAGAATCAACTTGCACTTTTTGTGGGCATTTTCGTTTGTTGTGCGAACGCAATTTTCGCCCAACTTCCCGAAAATTTAACGGCGATTTTCAAATACCAGCGCGTCGCCATTCCCAAATACCAGACCGATAGCACCTTTGTTGTGAGAAACGTCTGGGCCGAGCGTATTGTTTTTACCGGTGCCGATTCGTTTAAGATTTCGGCCTACGTCACCCGGCCATCCGACTATCGCGAGAATCGCCCATTGGTACTTTTCAACCATTGGGCGCAAGGCGGTAAGGATGAATTCCTGCAACAGGCCATGCTGCTCTCGAGCCGCGGCTTTGTCTGTATTCTCATCGACGGGCCGTGGCTTTGCCCGGATTCGCCCATAAAATCATTCAAGGACCAAAGTTATGAAATCTACCGGCAGTACGTCATGAACGCGCGCTCGGCCATAGACTTGGCGCAGCAACAGTTCAAGGTCAATGACGACAAGATTTTTTGCGTGGGGCACAGCTTTGGCTGCAATACTGCCGCGATACTTTCGGGCGTAGACAAACGCATCGACTATTTTGTGTTTATGTCGGGCTTGTACAGTACCACAAAAAATGCACGCGAATCGCTGGTTCCCGATTTCGTAAAATGGCGTACCGATAGCCCCGAGCAGTTCAAAGCTTGGGTAGCCCAAATGCAGCCGCTCGACGCCGAGCTTTACCTGCCATACAAAACAGCGCCCTGCCTGATCCAGATTGCTGGTAAAGATGAATACCTGTCGGATGCAGAGAACGATGCGTTCATTCGTTTGACGCCGGTGCCCAAAGAAGTGAAGGTGTACGATTCCGGACACGGTTTGAATGCTGTTGCGGATGGGGATAGGGTGGAGTGGATTTTGAGGCAGGTTCAGTAGTTTTTTTTT
>JAKQJQ010000388.1 GCA_029561105.1 Bacteroidota bacterium | reverse complement strand
GAAAAAGCACAATTCGATACAATCAGAATCAAATTGTTAAAAGTCGGTGCACGGATTATCGATTTGAAGACAAGAATCAAAATACATCTGGCGACCGGCTATCCGGAAAAATCATTGTTCTATAAAGTCTATCTCTCTTGTTCATCACCCTGAGGTGAGGATCGTGGGGGCTCGGTGTTGTAGACAACTTTAAAACTTTCGGAAAATCATGGGAAACGTACGCTCGGATCAAAATACAAAACTGTTCAAAATGTATATTTTGTCTCTTTAGCATAGAGGGGTTTTGAATTTTATGATCAAAACTTTTCGCATTGAACAAATTGATTCTGTTTTTTTCATTTGTTTATGAATTAATCAGGCTAGAAAGCAATCCATTTGCATAGCCCAAATTAACCAGGGAGCATGCAGTTGTGCACACTTGTGTCCTGATCCTGTGTGGCAAGACGCCGCAGATTCTTACCGAGACGCTGTATAAACTCATCATCGAGGAAAATGTCGACGTCTGTGCGGTGTGGGCCATCACCACGAAAGACGGAAAAGATGCGTTATGCAGAAAATTGCTGCACGATCGCAATGGATGGTATTATCGATTCTGTCGCGAGTTCGCTTTGGATCCTAAAAAACTCGGCTTTGACCAACATCACATCATTACCGCCGGTGAGCAAGAAGATCTGCTCGACAAGGAGAGCAATGCGCAATTTGCCGATGCGGTTGTCTATTGGGTGCAGAAATTAACTTCTGAAAAGAGCGATCGGCTCTATGCTTGTATAGCCGGTGGGCGCAAAACGATGAGCGCCTATTTCGCTATGGCAATGCAATTTTTTGCCCGACCGGTTGACCGCATGTTTCATTTGGTCATCAACCCAGCCAGTATGGAAAACCATCCAGATTTCTATTATCCTCCCAAAACTCCAATCCGATACAATGACAGAAACCAAAAGACAGTTGACTCGCGAGATATTCTATTGAATCTTTTCGATGTACCGTTTTTGCGCTTGCGCGAAAGATTGTTGCATCTTTTTGGATGTGAACCAATTTCATATTCAGAAATGATCGCCAGGGCGCAAGAGTGGATGGAACAACCAGGTACTTTACCGCCACTGATCCTCATTCGCAAAGAAAAACGGGTAAGGATCGGACAATGGACTGATTTTGTTTTGCGCGACTTTGACTTTGCGCTTTTATTGTTCCTGGCAGAGAAAAATCTCCAATGTCCCGATCTCTCAAAAACAAAAGATCCTCCTGATCACTTTTTGGCTGGCGGCAAGAAATTCGAGCCCAACTCGTGTCATCGACTCGCCGAACTCTATGGCGAGCCGCGGCGCGAAATGCAATGGGACGAAATCCAGCAGGCAATCTCACGCATCCGTAGAAAACTAAAACAAACCTTACCCGTTTCTGTATACAATAGCTATACAATCACTAAAAAAGGGACCTATTTTGATA
>JAKQJQ010000384.1 GCA_029561105.1 Bacteroidota bacterium | reverse complement strand
GTTCACACTGTCTGCGAGGCTGTCATGGAAAGTAACTGTGAGGTTGGTTTGACTACCAACAATCGCTGCTTCGGTGGCCCGGATATCAAAATCTGAAGCCTGCGGATCGGTGTCACAATGCGAAATCTGCAAAGGATTGGTGTAGGTTGGGGCAACATTGACCACAATATGCGCAGGAATAGTGATGATTTGGTTGGTAAGCGTATTGCGTATAGTGACATAAACCGTCTGGCCACCTGCAATCGTGTTGACCCAAAGATCGGGCAATGGATTCTGGTTGTTTTGTGCATCTGCAAGAGTTTCAAAAGTCTGGATTTCAAAATTTACGGCTTCATTTTTCCCCGAAGCGCCATACCATTGGCCTCCGCCGGTATTGACAACTTTGGTCTGGAAACCCAGTGGATTCGTATCGATTTTGTAAAGCCTATTGGGTGTCACGCCGTAGATAGCACCTAGTTCGCTGGCAAGGCCAAAAGTTTGAGAAGGCAAATTTCCGAGGACAACATGGGAAACATAGTTGTTGTTGTTGTCTACTGTCACCTCAAAGAGCAGATAACCGTTATCTTCCCAAGCCACATACATCTTGTCTCCAAGCATTACAAAATCTCCGGCAGCATGCCCAGACCCGAAATCATGCCAGGAGTGCAGTTGGTTGAAATCGTTATTTTCGACGCGGTATACCTCAGAGTTAAATCCACCGGCATACAAGTTGCCGATCCTGTCAAATGACAAAGAGGTAATCGCTCCCGAAGTCAAATTGTAGCTTACCTCGGGTTGGCAATTAAGTGGATTGATCTTCTCAATGCCGCCTCCTTTCGATACATACATGTCGTAATTGCTGTTGGTTGCGATGTCGAGCATTGGAGCGCCGCCAATCGCGCATACGGGAGTTATGGTCGCAGGAGCCGCTCCCGACAGGTTGGTAACAAGTAGTACACTGGAACTGCTGGTGCAGATATAGATTCCGCCGGCTGTAACCAGTAGATTGGAATTTTCAATCAGGAGGGTGTTTTGTATTTCCTTGATCGGGATGGGCATCCGGCCATCGGAATCAGAGTCGCAATAAGTGAAGGTGTCTGTGACCCGATTGGTGCTTGCGTAAGCGGGCGTTTCTACAAAACCGGTCGATGAAAAAGCCAATGTTTTGCCGTCTTGGGCAAACGACAACAAAGTAAAACAAAGATACAACAAGCTCAATGGTAGTCTCATGGCATGTATTTATACTACAAATATAATGGTGATTGCGTGTTGAACTAATTTAATCCATTAAAAGCATCCAATCACCGACAAAACGCACATTGTTACCCAAGCAGGCCTTTATTCTTACATTTTTAATTAATTTTGACTCTTAACGCTCCAATCCTATCGCTTTGAGAAAAATCCTCCCGCTGTTCTCCTATGTTTTCCATCCGGTTTTTATACCCGTTTTGGGAACACTCGCCTATTTTTTTTGGGGAAAGAACTATTTTGAACCCGCGCAGCAGGTCCTGATTCTATTGCAAATCGTGATCATTACGATCCTGATCCCGATGGCGTTCCTCTACCTGTTAAAGACTTTGGGCAAAGTGGATTCGTTTATGGTATCTGACTTGTCGCAGCGCAAAGTGCCGCTGGTGATCCAAGTGATATTAATGGTAATCCTGTTGCGGCAAAGCATCACCATTGACCGCATTCCTGAATTGTTTTTCTTTTTTGCGGGCGGTATCGCGAGTGCGCTCCTGACCCTAATTTTGCTTTTTGCGAAGATAAAGGCGAGCCTGCACATGATGGGGATTAGCGCGCTTACCGTCTTTACAATGGCCCTGAGCATTTACAACCAGGTCAATCTGATCAATGTCATTGCCATATTGCTATTGGCCAACGGCTTGGTTGCCGCTTCACGACTGGAAATGAAAGCGCATACAGGAACCGAACTGGTAATTGGTTTTCTTTTCGGGGTTTTGCCGCAATTGTTACTCCTATATTGTTGGCTATAAAATGTAGAACATCAGCCCGAGGTTGAGCGAGTTGAGCCCGACTGTCCCTCCCCTGAATTTGGCATTAGAACCATACAGGGGCGTGAGCCCATAATATCCGTAGAAATTCCAGGTATTGTAGCCCCAAACCAGATAAGTACCCACCTGGAATTTGTTAATGTCTGGATTCTTGGTCACCGTAATATTATAAGTAGGATCCACATAGCGCGATTTGTCCATGACGACATAACTGAATTTGATTCCCGTGTAAATCCGCCAAAACTTATGGCTTGCAGGCGTCGAGGTACGCCAACGAATTTCAATCGGCACGTCAACCGAAATTTGTTCGAGTTTGTTTTTTTCATATTGAACGCCCTCTGTAATAATGTTGTATTGCGGCACTTCGTCTTTCTTAGAAATTACCAGGTTGTGAAAATATTTGTTGTACGAAATACCAAAGCCGGGCGCGATGGCCCAAGTGCGTTGTTTGTTGATTGGGAAATCGCGCAAGAAACCGCCGGTAAAGCCCGAATTGAATTTGTTCTGTGAAATCCCCGATGGCCGGTTGAGCAAAATATTGTAAGAAAACGCCAAGTAAAATTGGTCTTCGCGGTAGAGCGAATCGCTTTCGATCATCGGGTAAGGCAATTTCTTGTCGTTTTCTTTTTCCTGTGCAAAAAGGCCCAAGGTTGCCAATAAGAGTAAACTGCCCAAACCGAGTTTCATATCCGCTAATTTTCTGGCCTAAAATTACGAAATTCACCCATACAAATCTGAATATTAAACTGTAAATTTGTCTTTCGCACAAACTGCTTTTTTGACTATTTTTCTAACCAAAACCGGAGTCATGGAAAAAGAATTGCAAGAACAATACGAATACGCGAGAAAAAGGATCCGTCAAAAGAAAACCTTTTACTTTCATTTCATCCTGTTCCTCCTCGGCAGTTTATTTATGTATGTAGCCAATGCCTTAATGGATGTTGGCGCGCCCACTATTTGGTACACCTGGGCCATCGCCGGCTGGTTGTTCCTGTTGATTTTACATTTCATCAAGGTCTACATCACCGACCGGTTCATGAACAAGGATTGGGAACGCGAACAAGTAGGCAAGCTCGTAGCCAAACAACAAAACCGCCTGGAGAAGATCAAACAAAAAAACGCAAACGAAAGCTAACCATCTCATGATTGTAATGATCGCGGCGGCGGCCGAAAACAACGCACTGGGAAAAGACAACCAACTGCTCTGGCACCTTCCCGACGATTTCAAAAGGTTCAAGACACTCACCACCGGACATTACATCATTATGGGACGCAAGACCTTCGAGAGTTTCCCAAAACCGTTGCCCAGCCGGACGCACGTGATCATCACCCGACAAAATGACTACCAATATGAAGGCTGCATCGTTGTCGATTCACTCGAAAAAGCCATAGCCGCGGTTCCCAAAAACCAAACAGCGTTCCTGATTGGCGGTGGCGAAATCTATCAGCAAGGACTGCCTTTTTCTGACCAGATAGAACTCACGCGTGTACACGAATCGTTTGAGGCCGACACTTTTTTTCCGGAAATCGACCCTTCAACCTGGCGATTGGTAAAGGCCGAAACCCACCCGAAAGACGAAAAGCACAAATACGATTTTACGTTTGAAACCTACATTAGAAAATAATAGTGAATGAGAGCCAACACACAACAACTCGCCATTTATTTCGCTTCGCTGCACACAATTCGGCTTCGCCTCGGGTCACAATTTACAATTCAAACACTATCTTTGTCAAAAATTTGAAATGCCAAACCCCGTCACGCCTTACAAAAATTCTGAGTTGCCCAAAAAAGAACAGGTTACCCAAATGTTCGATAACATTTCGGGCAATTATGATAACCTCAACCGCGTGATTTCGTTTGGGATCGATGTCAAATGGCGCAAAAAAGTGCTGAAACTCGTTGCCGAAACCAAGCCCGAGACCATTCTCGACATTGCCACCGGAACCGGAGACCTGGC
>JAKQJQ010000380.1 GCA_029561105.1 Bacteroidota bacterium | reverse complement strand
ATTCTACACCGTAAGCATCGGCAAGTTGCAACATCATGGGCGTAGACACAATCGTCGAGCCGATGAATTGGTTGCCGTTGATTTTTCCGGCGCGTTTCCATTGTTCGAGCAAATAAGCGGTCATTAAAACCATTGTCTGGTTGCCGTTGAGCAAAATCATCTGTCCTTCATTGTCCCTGACTGCAACGCCAAGGCGGTCGCAATCGGGATCGGTGCCCACTACAATATCGGCACCCAGTTTGTCGGCCAAAGCCAGCGCCATGGTCAAAGCTTCGGGCTCTTCTGGGTTTGGAGATTTTACGGTTGGGAAATCCCCATTGGGTTCGGCCTGTTCGGGAACAATATGTACATTGGTGTAACCTGCTTTTTCTAAAACCGCGGGAACTGCCTTAATCGACGTTCCATGCAACGAAGTAAATACGATGCTCAGGTTTTGTTTGGCTGCCGAAGGCGTGTTGAAACTCGCGTTGTCAATCGTTGATTGCTGGAACGCATTGTCAATTTCGGTGTCAATGTATTCGATGAGGTTGTTGTTCGCCTGGAATTTGATTTCGTCATAACGCAACGCCTCAATCACTTTGATAATTTCTGCGTCCTGCGGCGGAACGAGCTGCCCGCCATCCTGCCAATACACTTTATAACCGTTGTATTCTGGCGGATTGTGCGAAGCCGTGAGTACAATCCCAGCTTGGCATTTCAAGTATTTGAGTGCGAAACTGAGTTCTGGTGTTGGGCGCATGTCTGAAAACAAATACACTTTGATACCGTTTGCCGAAAATACATCGGCTACGACTTTTGCGAGCGTATTGCTGTTGTGTCGGCAATCGTAAGCAATGGCGACTTTCAAATCTGCTCCTGGAAACACCTGTTTCATGTAGTTGGAGATGCCTTGCGTATTTTTTCCGAGTGTATATTTATTGATGCGATTGGTGCCGATGCCCATTACACCGCGCATGCCGCCAGTCCCGAATTCGAGGTTTTTGTAAAAACTCTCCTCGAGTTCCTTGGGTGCCGAGGTCATCATTTCTTTAATGCCGGCCTGGGTTTCTGCATCGAAAACCGGAGTCAGCCATTCGTTTACTGCATTGAGGATATTTTGTGGTATGTCCATTGTCTTAAAACTTCAAAATTCAATATTCGTTATTCAATATTCTTTATTGTTTTTTCGGGCGCTATTTGTTCTGCCAGTTCGCTGGCGCTCGGGTCCTGCTCTCCGCTTTGTCTTTTCATTTTTTTTTAAGATGAAAAGGAGGCCGCTCCAATCAGGGCTAAAAATTCACCGTGCCCGAAACCTTATAGCGCTCCTCGTTGTTTTTCGTCCGCAAGATAATCTCGCCCAAAAATCCCGCAAGGAACAATTGCGTCCCGATGATCATTGTGGTCAGCGCAATGTAAAACAGCGGATTGTCGGTAACCAGTATTGTGGGCGCGTTGAATAAAAACAATTTGGCGAGCTTTACTCCGATAATCACGCCGGTCGAGACGAACCCGATCAGGAACATCACTACGCCCAAGGCGCCAAACAAGTGCATGGGCCGTTTGCCAAAACGCGACAAGAACCAAATCGTGATCAAGTCCAAAAATCCGTTGATGAACCGTTCCATGCCAAATTTGGTCTGGCCGTATTTGCGGGCTTGGTGCAAGACTACTTTCTCACCGATTTTCCCAAATCCGGCGTTTTTGGCCAGTACGGGAATGTACCGGTGCATTTCGCCCGACACCTCTATATTTTTCACGACCACTTTATTGTAAGCCTTGAGCCCGCAATTGAAATCGTTGAGTTGTACGCCTGAGGTTTGCCGTGCCGCCCAATTGAACAATTTCGAGGGCAGGTTTTTAGAGACGACCGAATCATAACGCTTTTTCTTCCAGCCCGAAACCAAATCGTAATGTTCGGCAGTAATCATGCGGTAGAGTTCAGGAATTTCTTCGGGATTGTCCTGTAAATCGGCATCCATGGTAATCACGACATCGCCTTGCGCCTTGGCAAAACCGGCATGCAAAGCCTGCGATTTTCCGAAGTTCTTTAAGAAACGGATGCCTTTGATGTTTGGATTTTCCAGCGAAAGCCTGTCGATGATTGCCCACGAGCCGTCGGTCGAGCCATCATCGATGAAAATCACTTCATACGAATAATTGTTTTGGGTCATCACCCGGACAATCCAATCGTGGAGTTCCTGCAACGATTCTTCTTCGTTTAGCAGCGGAATGACTATGGATAAATTCATCAATTAGATACTTTGTGGTCTTTCGCGCCTTACAATGAGCGCCGTGATGAGCCCAATAATGCTGTACAAGATGATGCTGAAAGCAAAGCCTTTGAGTTGGCCCCACATTCCAAATGAATCGGTTTTTTGCATTTCTTCTACGATTTTGTTAATGTCGGCGGCTTTGCCTCCAAATTGCTGCATCATGTCGACGGTTTTTTTGATGAGGTTTTCCATAATCACAGATTTGGCTTCGGGATCAATGACATTGAAAAGTAAAATGCTGTATAAGGTTGAGATAAAAACGCCCAAAACCACAGTGATAAAAAAGCAGGTGAAACTTTCCTTAAATGAGAGAAAACCGCCATTGACCTTTTTTTGTTTGACCGCGGCTATGGCTCCAAATCCCGTGATTACCGCGAGATTGATCATTCCAATCCAGGAACTCGTGAACGAATTGATGTCTATAGCATACATTAATGTGGTCAAGACAATTAGGGCAAGCCCTAAAATAATCCCGTAGTTCATTGAATTTTTTCTCATTGTTTCCATAAAAACGCGTCGTTGAATTAATCCACAAATATAACAATTCCCGTTTTACGGCCCGCTAAAAATTGATTGGGATATTCAATTAAAAAAAGTAGATAAAGGTTTGATTTTTAAAAAATAGTTGTATTTTTGCGCACTCAAAATTAATAAGTAAAAACAAAAGTTATAACCGGTTTATACCTTTTCGGAAAGAAAAGCATCAGGACGGGGCATAGCAAAAAAGAAAAATAAATTTACCATGAAAAAAGGAATTCACCCAGAAAATTACAGATTAGTTGCCTTTAAAGACATGTCAAATGACGAGGTTTTTATCACGAAATCTACTGCTGACACTAAAGAAACCATCACGCACGAAGGAGTGGAGTATCCTGTGGTAAAAATGGAGATCTCAAGAACATCACACCCATTTTACACTGGTAAATCTAAATTGATTGATACCGCAGGTCGTATCGACAAGTTCAAAACCAAATACGCGAAACACGTTAAATAATTACAACGTTTTCCCATCATACAAAGCCTTTCCCTTGGAGAGGTTTTTTTATTTTATAGTATTAACATTTGGTGGGGAATTTCTGCTTTCGTGGTTGAGCAGGAAATCGTAGATTACCTTCAGAGAAGGGGCAATTGCATCCCTACGATTTTTCTAAAAACCGGCGATGCAGAAAACCTGGATATTTTCATAAAAGTTCTTCCTGAACTTCAAAAGATAATCCAAGCAAGTCTCTCGCGTAACGATAAATTTTACCTTTAAGAGGGCTATTTGTTTTTCCGCAAGCCTTTTTATTTTTATCCTAACCAAAACTTTCCTACTTTGGTGCTTTCAAAATTTACAGCACAATGAACTACATACTTTTTGACGGAACCGTACGCAACACGCTGCTTCCTTTCACTTTCACAAGGCCGGTGGCCGACATCCGAGTGGGTATTTTAACCATCCGCGAGAAATGGGAAAAACACCTCGGTACCACCACCACAACCATCACCGAAGAGTATCTTTCTGAGAAATTCCCGATGGTAGAAATGGAGCAGAACGTCATGATCAACGCGTCTTTCCTTCCGAACGAGGTGCTGTCAGAAATGGTTTTCAACCTTGAACCCAAACAAGCCATTTTTAAAGGCGAAGAAGTCATTGCGTTTTATTCCGAAGACAGCCAGGACGAAGTAGATTTTGACAAATACGAAATCATAGAATACAACGAAGAATGTTTGTCTATTGTGCATACCTGGGACATTTTTGCCAAGAACGACGCCGCTTTGCGCGAAGATTTTGAGTTACTCACCGACGGCAGAACCTCACAACCCATTCCAAAAAGCGTCAATGTCATTGCCCCCGAAAATATCTTTATAGAAGAAGGCGCGAAACTCGAGTTTGTCACCTTAAACGCCTCGACTGGTCCAATATACGTGGGTAAGAACTCAGAAATCATGGAGCATTCTGTAATCCGTGGGCCATTTGCACTCTGCGAAGGCGGCCAGGTAAAACTGGGAACCAAAGTTTACGGAGCAACCACCGTTGGCCCACATTCCAGAATCGGAGGTGAAGTCAGCAATTCTGTGTTGATGGGCTATTCTAACAAAGGCCACGACGGTTTTTTAGGCAACTCTGTACTGGGCGAGTGGTGCAACATCGGCGCAGACAGCAACAACTCTAACCTCAAGAACAACTACGAAGAAGTCAAATTGTGGAGTTACCAAACGGGCGGATTTGAAAAGACGGGGCTGCAATTCTGCGGGCTCATGATGGGCGACCACTCCAAATGCGGCATCAATACGATGTTCAACACTGGA
>JAKQJQ010000360.1 GCA_029561105.1 Bacteroidota bacterium | reverse complement strand
TTTATTTTATATTTGTAGCTGTTCCGGCTATCCGTTGCAAGTCCTCGCTTTGCGGCGGTATTTTGTAAAATTCCCGCTGGCTTCCGTTGGTCGCCGCGCCAATTTTCAAAATACACACCACAAATCTGCGGGCTTTCCACTACTATCCGGGCTAAAAAGTCCAAAGTCGAAAGTCGCAAGTCTAAAGAAGGCACGATCCGTTTCCACTTTCGGCTTTTGACTTTCGACTAATTAACAATAAGCAAAATGTCTTTTTTCAAAAAATTATTCTCTTCCGAAAAAAAGGAAGCCAACTTTACCCAAGAAGCCCGCGAAACCCTTGACAAAGGACTCGAGCAAACCAAAACCAGCTTCTTCTCCAAACTCACCAAGGCCGTTGCCGGGAAATCCAAGGTCGATGATGAGGTACTCGACAATCTCGAAGAAGTACTCGTTGGCTCAGACGTTGGCGTAGAAACCACACTCAAAATCATCACCCGTATTGAAAAGCGCGTCGCCGAAGACAAATACCTCGGCACCGACGAGCTCAACCGCATTTTGCGTGACGAGATCGCAGCGCTGCTTTCAGAAACCAATACCAACGTAGCCTCGACATTTACCGCGCCAGCCGATAAGAAACCGTATGTTTTAATGGTAGTCGGCGTCAACGGTGTCGGGAAAACCACGACTATCGGCAAACTCGCAAACCAATTCAAAAAACAAGGCTATAAGGTCGTCCTTGGCGCCGCCGATACGTTCCGCGCTGCGGCCATAGACCAACTACAGGTTTGGGCCGATCGCGTCGGTGTGCCGCTCGTGAAACAACAAATGGGCAGCGATCCAGCTTCGGTGGCTTTCGATACTTTGCAAAGCGCCGTGGCCCAAAACGCCGACATCGTCATCATTGATACCGCCGGTCGTTTGCATAACAAAACCAACCTCATGAACGAGCTCACCAAAGTGAAACGCGTGATGCAAAAAGTGATCGAAGATGCTCCGCATGACGTGTTGCTTGTTCTCGATGGCTCTACCGGGCAAAATGCATTTGAACAAGCCAAACAATTTACCGCAGCCACCGAGGTGACTTCGCTCGCGGTAACCAAACTCGACGGAACGGCCAAAGGCGGCGTTGTCATTGGCATCTCAGACCAATTTCAGATTCCGGTTAAATACATTGGAGTTGGAGAAGGCATCGACGATTTGCAGGTATTCAATAAATACGAATTTGTCGATTCGTTCTTTAAGTAAGATGAAACGCCATTGGCTTGAAATATTTAAAACCGCAACAGCATCCGTTTTGGTATTGTTTTGCGGTTTTCAGATTTTCAGGATGCTCAAGGCTTTTGCAGCACGTAAACCGGTCACGAATCCGTTGGCACCGCAATACCTGGAAACTGGCATCCGCAACTACATTATTTTTTTTACTATTCTCTATTTGTTGGTCGCTTCGGCAACTATTTGGAGTTGGTACACCAGACGTAATTTTTACGTTGTTGCAGCCATCTCATTTGCAGTAATCATTGGTATCCAGTTCACGTATTTGGGCATCGTCAACTTTTTCCTGAACCATCCGATTCCTTAGTTGTTGTACAACGCCGAGATTTTCTGCCACAACACCTCGTCAAAATCCGATAAGGCCGCCGTCTGTGCATCGGCAGCATCTCCCATACGGATCACCACCATCTTCTTAGACCCAACCACATAAATCTTCTGGTCGTTTTTCCCCAAAGCCATAAACATGTCGTTTGGCCCAGACGGAATGATGCTTCCCGGAAACTGGAATTGCGATTGTGGTAAATGGTAACTCGACTTTCCGTTGAGCCACCACAAATACCCATAAGCCTGGTTGATGGTTTGCGAGGTTGTCGTGGCTTGCTGAAAATATGCTTCGGGAACAATTTGTGTGCTGTCCCATTTGCCTTTGTTGAGTGCAAGCAACCCGAAACGCGCCATGCTTCTGGTCGTACTCCAATACACGATATTATCGCCCGAAGCCAGCCAGGTTCCGGTCATGCCAATTTTATCGCGCAGTTTGGCATTAAAATAATTGCCCCAGCTTTGCCCGCTGGCCGCCGCGACCACATCCTGCAATTTGACATAGACATTATGGTACGCCCAGCGCGTTCCCGCATCGGCTTTGTATTGCAGGTTGGCAGGTGAGACATTGTCACCAAGTGAATCGTCGATTCCGGAACTCATTGTGAGCAAATGCCTGCAGGTGATCAGGTTTTCTTTGGCTAGAGGCGCGCTCGTCCATCCGGTTCCGATATAATCCGATACTTTGTTGTTGATGTTGAGTAGGTTTTCGCTTTGCGCGATTCCGGTCACCGACGATGTCAGCGTTTTTCCTGCACTCGCCCAATACCACGGAGAAGTAGCGGTGTGTCCGTTGAAATAATTTTCCATGACGATTCTCCCGTTTATGAGAATCATGAAACTTTTGGTATGCTTGAGTTCGAGGTAGTCGAGTAGTGGTTGTACCGCATCGGCATTCCAGTTGAGGTCGGCGACGGTTTTGGTTTCCCAAATGTTTCCGGTAAGCGGCGGGAAATACATGGATTCTGAGGGCGTAGGATTTTGGATGGGCAGGATGGGCCCTTCATCCGAAGAACTGCAGCTAAAAAAAGAAACGGCTGCGACAAAAGCATAAAGAATGGTTTTCATGTTCAGGATTTTAGCCTAAGACGTTAAAGGTAGCAAATAGTTTAAAACCGATGCTTTTTATATCGGTCGAATGCTGTATTTTTAGGCTATGAAAAAATGTATTTTTTACCTACTGGTTTGTCTCGGCGCGCTTTCATGCCACAAGCCAATTTCAGCTACCGACGTTGCCAAGATCAACGGCTATTGGGAAATCGAGAAAGTGGTTTTTCCAGACGGCAATAAGAAAGAATACACCTCGAGTAGTGTCTATGACTATATTGAAATTAAAGACGATAAGGGATTCCGAAAAAAAGTCACGCCACAGCTTGATGGTACCTTTCTCGTGGATGACAGTTCCGAGCAACTCAGCCTGACGCAAAAGGACGGAATTTACACCCTTCATTACCTGACTGCCTACGCCAAGTGGGACGAAGAACTCGTATCGGTCTCGGACGAGCAGTTCATTACACGAAACAATTCCAAAAAAGAGTACTATTACAAAAGGGCACAATCTATTAATTTACTTCCCGATGGCAAAAAGGCGCAATAACGAAAGCTCCATCGGCGATGTGCTGCGGGAAATCATTGAAAATAACAAACTCCAACCCGGTATCGACCAGATTGCTGTCAAGGATGCCTGGAAAAACCTCATGGGCAACGGTGTTAATACGTACACGCGCAACATTGTACTCAAAGGCAACACTTTGTATGTTGAGTTGACTTCGGCAGTATTGCGCGAAGAACTCAGCTACGGCAAAGACAAAATCATCCGGATGATCAACGAGGAGTTGCGGCGGGATGTGGTTGCGGCGGTGGTTTTGAGGTAGAGGCGCGTTCGCGGGTGCTCACGTTAGACACGCTTTGCTTTGAACACGTTCGCTGGCGCTCACTGTAGACACGGCTGCGCCTATAGACGCGCTTCGCTTTAGACACGTTCGCTGGCGCTTACTTTAGACACGGCTGCGCCTATAGACGCGCTTCGCTTTGGACACGTTCGCTGACGCTCACTTTAGACACGGCTGCGCCTATAGATGCGCTTCGCTTTACACACGTTCGCTGGCGCTTACTTTAGACACGGCTGCGCCTACAGACACGCTTCGCTTTGGACACGTTCGCTGACACTCACTGTAGACCTGAGCACTACGCATAAAAAAAATCCCGTCTCAAACGAAACGGGATTTTCTATTTTGATTTTCTGTCTAAAGCGAAGCGCGTCCAAAGCCCACCGGGCGTGTCCAAAGGCGAAGCCGCGTCTAAAGCAAAGCGTGTCCTAAAATTGCTCTCTTCCGGCAAAGTGAAAAGCGCTTTCAATCGCTGCATTCTCATCGCTGTCAGAACCGTGTACGGCGTTTTCACCGATTGATTTGGCGTATTTTTTACGGATGGTTCCTTCGGCAGCATCGGCAGGGTTGGTGGCCCCAATGAGGTTTCTAAAATCTTCGATTGCGTTTTCTTTCTCAAGGATTGCCGCTACGATTGGGCCTCTTGACATGAATTCAACCAATTCGCCGTAAAATGGCCTCGCGGCGTGTACTTCGTAAAATTTCTTAGCGTCGGCTACGGTAAGTTGTGTCAATTTCAAAGAAACAATCTTGAAACCACCTTCGGTAATCATATTTAAAATTCCTCCGATGTGTCCGGCTTCTACCGCATCGGGTTTAATCATGGTAAATGTTCTGTTCGTTGCCATTTTTTTAATTTATTAAGTTCGTCTGTTAGCCTTTGGCCTTAAATCGGCTGCAAAAGTAGTGATTTTTTGTAGCTATTCCTGCTGTCTGCTGTATCTTTTTTGTCGGGAAATTTCTCGTCCACGATTATGTAATGTGTCAGACAAAAAAGGATGCCGCGCCCATCAGGGCTAGGGCAGTCGTTTTCGATTAAACATTTGCG
>JAKQJQ010000332.1 GCA_029561105.1 Bacteroidota bacterium | reverse complement strand
GAAAACTAGATCAGGCCTTTGGCATAGCCAATCTCGACCTAAAAGGAACGTTGGGTATCGACATCAAAGCCAACGGGAAGTATGATAAGTCGCGCAGTATTTTCCCTGTGACCCGAGGGAACATTTCTCTCAAGAATGCTGCGGTGAAAAGCGATTACTATCCAAATCCTATCCAAAACATCAACTTATCGGCAGCGATTGCCAATGGGAACGGGCAGTTCAGGGATAGTAAAGTCAATATCAACAACGCTTCTTTCGTTTTTGAAGGCAAGCCGTTTTTCTTGAAAGCGGGCTTTGCCAATTTTGATGATGTGGCCTACAATATTAAAGCGAAAGGAACAATCGATGTGGGCAGGGTGTATCAGGTTTTTTCTAAAAAAGGACTTGGCCTTAACGGTTTTATCAAGGCCGACGTGGCCTTCTCGGGCAAGCAAAGTGATGCGACCCACGGCAATTACGCCAAACTCAACAACCACGGGACGTTGCAATTGCAAAATATCCGGGCCCGATCGGAGTATTTCCCCAAACCGTTTGTGATTGTGCAGGGCTTGTTTAGGTTTTATGAGGACAAGATGGATTTCAGCAACTTCAGGGCGACTTACGGTCAATCCGATTTTACGATGAACGGCAGCACGCAAAACGCAATCAATTATGTCCTTTCTGGCAGCGAGACGCTCAAAGGGCAATTTTCTGTTGCGGCCCATTATCTCAATGTGGACGAATTCGTGTCGGGCGCAACCGAGGTGACCCAAGGGAACAACAATCCACCAGCCGAAAACCCGGCACCAACAGGCGTTATTGTTGTACCGGATCGTCTCGATCTACAGCTAGATATGCGAGCCGACAAAGTAAATTTCAACGGGCTCACCATTGAACATGCGCAAAGCAAACTCGGTGTCAGCCAAAGCAAGCTTACGCTCAACAACACCGGTTTTGACCTGATTGGCTGTAAAGTATCATTGAACGCAACTTATGCCAATGAAGGTAACGCGCGCGCAGGTTTTGATTTTCAGATCGTGGCTAAAGAATTCGATATCAAACGCGCCTATGACGAAGTAAAACTTTTTAGGGAAATGGCCAGCGCGGCAGCAAACGCTCAGGGAATCGTTTCGCTGGTGTACAAGGTTAGCGGGAAACTCGACGACCAAATGCAGCCCATTTACCCATCGCTCGTGGGTGGCGGGACACTTTCTGTTAAGGATGTCAAGCTTCGCGGATTCAGGATGTTTGGCGAAGTGAGCAAGCAAACCGACAATCCCGCGATTGAAAATCCCGACGTCTCAAAGGTAGACATCCATACTTCTATACAAAACAACCTGATTACCATTGAGCGTTTCAAATTCAAATTTGCAGGTTTCAGGCCCAGAATAGAAGGGACGACCAGTTTTGTTGGTAACCTCAATATCAAAATGCGCCTCGGTTTGCCGCCATTGGGTATCATCGGAATCCCGATTACCGTCACCGGAACCCAGGACAATCCTAAAATCAGTCTCGGGAAAAAGACCGAAGACTTAAAGGAGACGGTATATTCAGAACCAACGGGAACCAATAAGAGCACACCTTCGGCTCCAGAAACGCCGTCGACAACTCCATAAGCATAGAGTAAAATTCTCAAAACGAGAATATTGTAACGAATTGCGGTTATCTTATAAGAGGACTGAGTTTGCCTTAAAGTATCTTTACAAAGCCTCTAAGATCTACCATCATGAAAAATAACGCCAGCGCCGGTAACGGTTTTCAAAACCCCGTCCCCATCGTGGATGGATTTGAAGAAAGACTACTCAATATCTATTGGGAGAAGAAAAACCTCGAAGAGTTCCTGCCTCAAATTGCCACTTATTCTTCAACGCAGGAATTGGTAGCCATCACCATCGCCCAGTTGTCGGTAATCGAAAAACAGCTTATTTCGTTGCTTCAGGAAATTTCTGAATTTCAAAATTAGACGGCCAACGCCAACGTTTTCGCGCCGCCAAAATAATCAAAACTATCCTGTTAAAAGTTTTCGATTTCCCTCGAGACTTTTACCTTTGCAAGTCGGAATAAAATCCCACTGCAATGAAACGAAACAGCAAAAGAAGAGAGGCGTTGCTATACCACGCCAAGCCCGTTCCCGGAAAAATTCAGGTCGTACCCACCAAAAAATATGCTACCCAAAGGGATTTGTCACTGGCGTATTCACCGGGTGTTGCCGAGCCTTGCCTTGAAATTGCCAAAGACGTCAACAACGTCTATAAATATACCGCCAAAGGAAACCTGGTGGCGGTCATCACCAACGGAACGGCTGTTTTGGGATTGGGCGACATTGGCCCCGAAGCCTCCAAGCCAGTCATGGAAGGGAAGGCACTGCTGTTCAAGATTTTTGCAGATATCGATGTTTTCGACATTGAAATCGGCACCAAGGATATCGATGCTTTCATCGAAACCGTAAAGAACATCGCGCCTACGTTTGGCGGCATCAACCTAGAGGACATCAAGGCACCCGAATCTTTTGAGATCGAGCGACGTCTGGTGGAAGAACTCAATATCCCGGTAATGCACGATGACCAGCACGGAACGGCAATTATTTCGTCGGCTGCGTTGCTCAATGCACTTGAATTGGCCAAAAAGGAAATAGAAAATATTAAGATTGTTGTTTCTGGAGCAGGTTCGGCGGCACTGGCGTGCGCGAATCTGTACGTGCTCCTTGGCGTTAGCCTCGAAAACATCATCATGTTCGACAAAGACGGCGTATTGTCGGCCGACCGTACCGATCTCTCGCCACTGCAACAGAAATACAACAAAGGCCGCAAAAACCTCACACTTGACGAGGCGCTACAAGGTGCCGATGTTTTTCTGGGGCTTTCTGCCGGAAACATCCTCACACCCGAAATGCTACTGGGCATGGCGCCCAATCCGATTGTTTTTGCCATGGCCAATCCGGTTCCCGAAATCGATTACAATTTGGCTATTGAGACCCGAAAGGATATTATCATGGCTACAGGGCGTTCTGACCATCCCAATCAGGTAAACAACGTTCTGGGTTTCCCTTATATTTTTCGTGGTGCGCTCGATGTTCGGGCCACTAAAATCAATGAGGCGATGAAAATGGCTGCGGTGAAGGCGTTGGCTGCGTTGGCCAAGGAATCGGTGCCCGAGCAAGTCAACATCGCTTATGGCGAAACCAAACTCATTTTTGGGCGCGAATACATTATCCCGAAGCCATTTGACCCGCGACTCATCACCATGGTTGCGCCTGCTGTGGCAAGGGCTGCTATGGAGTCGGGCGTGGCGTTGCATCCCATCAGCGATTGGGAAAAATACGAGGAGGAGCTCATGGAACGGCTTGGTTCTGACAATAAAATGGTACGACTGCTCACCAACCGCGCCAAAACCGATCCCAAACGCGTGGTTTTTGCCGAAGCCGACCATCTCGATGTACTCAAAGCGGCTCAGATTGTCTGGGAAGAAGGTATCGGTCATCCTATTTTACTGGGCAACCGGGAGGTCATCCTTGAACTCAAGGAAGAGCTGGGTTTTGATGCCGATGTGCCCATTTATGATCCCAAAACCAAAGAAGAAGACGGCCGCCGCTTGCATTACGCAGAAATATTCTGGAAAGCGCGCCAACGCCGCGGGATATCGTTATTGGATGCCCAAAAATGGATGCGCGAACGCAATTATTTTGCGGCGATGATGGTCAATGAAGGAGAAGCAGATGCTTTGGTTACGGGCTTTTCGCGTAGTTATCCTTCGGTAGTCAAACCCATGATGCAACTCATTGGGAAAGCGCCTGGCATATCGCTGATTGCCACTACCAACATGATGATGACCAATCGAGGTCCGATGTTTTTGTCGGATACGGCGATTAACCCGAATCCCACTTCGGATGACATGGCCAAAATTGCCCTGATGACTGCCAAAACCGTCAGGATGTTTGGAATGGAACCAGTGATTGCGATGGTTTCGTTTTCTAATTTTGGATCGTCGCTCGACCCAAGTGCGGGCAAAGTGCGTGAAGCGGTGGCCTACCTGCATAAATATTATCCTGACTTGGCTGTTGACGGTGAAATCCAAGCCGATTTTGCGCTCAATCCAGATATGCTCAAAGCCAAATTCCCATTCTCTAAACTTGCGGGAAAGAAAGTCAATACGCTGATTTTCCCGAATCTTGAGTCGGCCAACATCACCTACAAGATGCTCAAGGAATTGTATAAGGTAGACTCGGTTGGGCCAATCATGCTGGGAATGGAAAAACCCGTTCACATCTTTCAGTTGGGCGCTAGCGTGGAAGAAATGGTCAACATGGCAGCCGTAGCCGTTGTGGACGCACAGGAAAAACACAAACGATTGAAGAACCTCGATATCAAATTTTAGCAGATAAATTTTGGTAGTGACCGCTATTGAAGTTTTTTGTTATATTTGGATACTTTTAACAGACCAGATGATCGCACATTTGCAAGGGAAATTAGTCGAGAAAACACCAACCGACGTGGTCATTGACTGCGGCGGCGTTGGCTATCACGTTAACATTTCGCTGCATACCTATTCGCTATTGCCACAGACAGAAAATATCAGACTTTTTACCCATTTGCAAATCAAGGAAGACGCGCATACGCTGTTTGGTTTTGTAGAAAAATCAGAACGGGAGTTGTTTAAGCTGTTGCTGTCTGTTTCGGGAATTGGTGCGGGAATCGCGCGTACGATGCTCTCTTCGCTAGATCCCAAACAGATTATTCAGGCGTTGGCGACCGGCGACCTTGGCACCATTCAATCCATTAAAGGAATAGGTGGGAAAACCGCGCAGCGTGCCATACTCGATCTCAAGGACAAAGTGTTAAAAGTCTACAATTTGGACGAAGTTTCAATGCCGGCAAACAATACAAATAAGGATGAAGCGTTATCCGCTCTTGAGGTGTTGGGCTTTAACAAAAAATTAGCAGAAAAAGCAATCGATAAGATTGTGCGTGAAGCACCTGATTCGACTGTGGAAACCATCATCAAACAGGCTTTAAAAAATTTATAGTACTTGAAAACATTTTACCCAAACAAAACAAATACGGTCATAAAAATAGTAGCTTTTGCGCTGTTTTTCCTGACCAGTTTTAGTATACAGGCACAGGTTGAGGAAGAGATTGTCCAGGATACCGTAAAAGGTTACAATCAGGCGAGCATGCAGCTCGACAATCCGCCGAGTATTATAGAAGCGTACACCTACGATCCGGTTACCAACCGCTATATCTACACCAACAAAGTAGACGAATTCAACATCAATTACCCCATTATCCTTACGCCAAAAGAGTATGATGAGTTGGTGCTTCGCGAATCGATGCGCAAGTATTTCAAGAAAAAATCCGATGCAATCGATGGTAAAAAAGAAGGAACTGAAGAAGCGAAAAAGGATCTGTTACCGCGTTATTACATCAATTCAGGTTTTTTTGAATCGATTTTCGGAAGCAACAGTATCGATGTAAAACCAACCGGATCGGTAGAAATAGACCTTGGCTTGCGCCACACCAAGCAAGACAATCCCGCCTTTTCGCCGAGAAACAGGAAAAGTACCACTTTCGATTTTGACCAGCGCATCAGCATGAGTTTGATGGGTAAAGTGGGGACGCGCCTACAGGTTACGGCCAATTACGATACCGAGTCGACTTTTGCGTTCCAGAACCTGATCAAGCTCGAATACACACCTACTGAAGACGATATCATCCAGAAAATAGAAGTGGGTAACGTGAGTTTGCCGCTTAACAGTTCACTGATCCGCGGCGCGCAGAGTTTGTTTGGGGTCAAGGCGCAATTGCAGTTCGGAAAGACTACGATTACCGGTGTGTTCTCCGAACAGAAATCGCAAACCAAAACCGTAACGGCGCAAGGCGGCGGAACCATCCAGGATTTCGAGTTGTTCGCGCTCGATTACGATGCCGACCGTCACTTCTTCCTGTCGCAGTATTTCAGGAACAAGTACGATGCGTCGCTCAGGAATTATCCGTTCATTGACAGTCGCGTGCAGATTACAAGGCTCGAAGTCTGGATTACCAACCGCCAGAATAGGATCAATACCGTCAACAACAACCTCAGGAATATCATTGCCTTGCAGGATATCGGGGAGGCGCAGGTGCCGGGTGTGGCCGACAATCAGGTGGTAGTGACGCCAAATACTGCAGGGTTCTTCCTTAAACCATCCAATACGCCTGCCGACAACAAAAACAACAAGTACGATCCGGGAATGATTAAAACCGGCGGCGGATTCCTCAACCAGAACATCCGTGAAATTGCTACTGCGAGTTCGGGTTTCAATCAGCCCACGACCGAAGGCCAGGATTATTCGAAACTGGAAAGTGCGCGCAAGCTCAACCCGAATGAGTACACCTTCAATACCCAGTTGGGTTATGTTTCGTTGCAACAGCGTTTGGCCAATGACGAAATTCTCGCCGTGGCCTACCAGTATACGGTGGGTGACCAGGTGTATCAAGTGGGTGAATTTGGGAATGACGGTGTAGATGCCACCCAAGTCACCAACAACCCAACCACCGGAGAAACCGAAAGTGTCACCACGCAGACACTCATCCTCAAAATGCTCAAAAGCAACCTGACCAGTACCACCACGCCGATTTGGAAATTGATGATGAAGAACATCTATCAGATTCCTGGCGCATACCAACTGGAACAGGAAGACTTTAGGTTCAATATCTTGTATACCGACCCATCGCCCTTGAATTATATTTCGCCAGTGCCAACCCTGGCGTTCCCGCCTGCCACTTTGGCCAATAAGGTTGCCGAAACGCCGCTGCTTAAGGTGTTCAATGTAGACCGTTTGAACTACAACAACGACCCGCAAGTGGGTGGAGATGGTTTTTTTGACTTTATACCGGGACTTACCGTAGATACCCAAAACGGGCGCATCATTTTCACGACGGTCGAGCCGTTCGCCAAAGTGATTTTCGACAAATTGAGCTATGGCGGCGTGGAGAACTACAACGATGAAAACACCTACAACGACAACCAGCGCAAGTATGTATTCAAGAGTATGTACGACGATACGCAAGCTTCCGGTAGTCAGGATTTAGAGAAGAACAAATACCAACTCAAAGGGAAATTCAAATCGGCCGGTGGCGAAGGCATCCCTATTGGCGCGTTCAATGTCCCTAAGGGATCGGTTCGGGTTACCGCTGGCGGAAGAGTGCTTCTGGAAGGCGTTGACTACAGCGTGAATTATCAGGCGGGTCGCGTGCAGATTTTAGACCCGGCTTTGCAAGCATCCAATACACCGATTGAGGTTTCGCTCGAGAACAACTCCACGTTTGGGCAACAAACCCGACGATTTATGGGTGTGAACATCGAACACAAATTCTCCGAGAAATTTGTATTGGGAGCCACTTTCCTTAAGATGACCGAGAAACCATTGACCCAGAAGTCCAATTACGGACAGGAATCGGTGAACAACTCTATTTTTGGTATCAATACCAATTATTCGGCGGAGCTTCCGTTCTTGACGCGTTGGGTGAATAAACTGCCCAATATCGATACCGATGTTCCGTCTAATTTCTCGTTCCGTGGGGAATTGGCTTATCTCAAACCAGACACCCCAAAAGCCGACCAATTCAATGGTGAATCTACTTTGTATGTAGACGACTTTGAGGGATCGCAGACCAACATCGATTTGCGCTCGCCGCAATCGTGGTTCTTGTCGGCGACGCCAGCCACCGTAACCGGAGGGAAAGATTTCGGCGAAGCGGCCAATGATTTGAGCTACGGCTACAAAAGAGCCAAATTGAGTTGGTACACCATTGACCCAATTTTCTATGCACAGCGTCCGTCTGATATTTCTGTGGATGATATTTCCTACAACCGAACCCGAAGGATTTTCAGTGGAGAATTGTTCCCGAACACCCAAATCGCAGAGGGCCAAAACCAAGTGATCAATACGCTCGATCTTACGTACTTTCCAACAGAAAGAGGACCTTATAATTTCAATCCCGCCGCCAACGGAACCAATACACTTCCCGATCCACGCAGCAATTTTGGAGGAATTACGAGATCGTTGAACGCTACCAATTTTGAGCAGGGCAACGTAGAGTACATTCAATTTTGGATGCTCGATCCGTTCGTAGACGAAAATCTGACTCCCGCGCAGCTTGCTAATACAGGAAAGCTATATTTCAACCTGGGTTCTATTTCAGAAGACATTCTCAAAGATGGCCGCAAGCAATTTGAGAATGGTTTGCCCGAAATCGGCTCGACGCTCGTGACCTATCCAACGATTTGGGGTAAAGTACCCGTGTCACAATCCTTGATTTACGCCTTTGATACCAATGAAGGCAACCGCTCTATTCAGGATGTGGGTCTGGATGGTATCGGCGATGGCGAAGAAGGTAGTAAATTCCCTGCATTTGCGGGACTTGC
>JAKQJQ010000299.1 GCA_029561105.1 Bacteroidota bacterium | reverse complement strand
AAAAATCTAAACCCGCCCGTTTGGTGTGGCTTTTTCCCTGCTTATGCGTTGTAGAAACCGTGCCCGCGTTTTCGCGGGCCTTGGCTCAATCAAAAACAACTATCATGTTTAAAAAAGCACTTTTTTTGTTTGTCGCGTTGTCGAGCGCGCAATTCGCACACGCACAGTTCGGCGATGTGCTCAGTAAAGCCAAAAAAGCGGTAGGCCTGCCCGAAGGCAACCTGACCCAGGAAGAAGTTGGCAACGGCCTCAAGGAAGCCCTCAACAATGGTATCGGTGAAGCGGTGAATTTCCTGTCGGCCAAAGACGGTTATTTCAAAAGTCCGTATAAAATCCTGGTGCCCGAAGAAGCGCAGAAAGTAACGGACAAACTCAAGGCCGTTCCCGGGTTTTCCAACATCGAAGCCGACCTTACGGAGCGGATGAACCGTGCCGCCGAAGATGCTGCTGTCAAAGCGAAACCCATTTTCGTAGACGCCATAAAAAGCATGACGTTCCAGGATGCCATGAACATCCTTACCGGCAATGCCGACGCTGCCACGCGTTATCTTGAAAAATCGACGTACCAGAAATTGTACAGCGAGTTCAAACCGATCATCCAGGCATCACTCGATAAAGTGAATGCCCGCGAATACTGGTCGAACGCCGTCACCACGTACAACAAACTGCCGTTCGTCACCAAAACCAATCCCGAACTGGACGACCACGTGACAAAAATGGCCCTCAAAGGACTCTTTAGTCTGGTGGAAAAGAAAGAACAGGGTATCCGCACCGACGTGAGCCAGCGCAATTCGGATCTGTTGCGCAAGGTGTTTGCACGGCAGGATAAGAAATAATAGTTGAAGCAATCCCTTAGTCGGAGCGGCGGGTTTGATGTTGATGAGGGTTGATAAGGGTTTATAAGGGTTGATATTCGGCCACTCGAAAAATGAATGAATCCATCTTTTTTCGAGTGGCCGAATATCAACCCTTATAAACCCTTATCAACCCTCATCAACATCAAACCCG
>JAKQJQ010000291.1 GCA_029561105.1 Bacteroidota bacterium | reverse complement strand
GTTTCTCCCGATTGTGAAATCGCGATTACGACGTCATTCTTGTTGATGATTGGATTTCTGTAACGGAATTCTGAGGCATATTCTACCTCAACCGGAATCCTTGCAAACTCCTCTATGATGTATTCGGCAACAAGGCCTGCGTGCCATGAGGTTCCGCAAGCTACAATGAGTATGCGGTCGGCGTTGAGGAATTTCTCGAGGTTGTCTTCTACACCAGCCATTTGGATGATGCCTTCATTGGCGTGAAGCCTTCCGCGATAAGTATCCTTGATGACGTTGGGTTGCTCGTAGATTTCTTTGAGCATAAAATGGTCGTATCCGCCTTTTTCGATTTGTTCGAGATTCATCTGCAATTCCTGCACGTAAGGATCCACGAGTGAATCGTCTTTTATTTTTCTGATTTTCAATGGCTTATTTAAACGTACAATGGCCATTTCCTCGTCTTCAAGATAAATCGCGTTAGACGTGTACTCAATAAACGGAGAAGCGTCCGAAGCGATGAAAAACTCATCCTTTCCCACGCCAATCGCAAGTGGACTTCCGAGACGTGCCACGACGATTTCGTCTGGTTTTTGTTTGTCGAAAACACAAATTGCATAAGCGCCAACGACTTGGTTAAGAGCAACTTGCACGGCTTTCCCGAGTTTGAGGTTCTCTTTTTTCTGCACCTCTTCTATAAGGTTGGCCAGTACTTCTGTATCGGTATCCGAATGGAATTGGTACCCGCGTTTAATCAACTCTTTCTTCAATGGTTCATAATTCTCTATGATTCCGTTGTGGATGATGGCCAAATTGCCCGAGTTAGAGAGGTGCGGATGCGAGTTCACATCATTTGGAACACCGTGGGTAGCCCAACGGGTGTGTCCCATGCCAATGTGTCCATTGGTAACGTTGTCCTTGGCCGACTTTTCTTCGAGGTCAGAAACCTTTCCTTTGGTTTTAGAAACTTTAAGGTCTCCGTCAAAAAGCATGATTCCGGCGCTGTCGTATCCTCTGTATTCCAGTCGCTTTAGTCCTTTAATTATGATAGGGTACGCGTCCCTATGTCCGATGTATCCGACAATTCCACACATAATTTAGTTTTGTTTAGGTTCTGTATAATATATTTCAAACTTTGGCCTTTTTGATACGTCGGTGGCGTCGCTTCCATAGAGAACGGTGCCCAAAGGATGGATCACCGACATGGTTGGAATGACTTTCAACGTACCGCCCAAAGCGGGATTTTTTATTTTTTTATTGGTTACCGTGTTGATGTCTTCGGTCACAACCAAGCCAAGCCTTACGTTAGTGGAGTCACTGTGTTTCATAAGATTGTTGATGTGGTTGGTAATCCTAACCTTATAGGTAAGTCCCCTGCCATTAGCGTCCTTTTTAATGATTCCGCTAAAAGTGTGCTTATTGTATTTTGTGGAACTGGTGCCGGAAGTAACGTCTAATGCGTAGTCAATTAATTGCCTGTTGTTGTTGAGGTCGTAAAG
>JAKQJQ010000286.1 GCA_029561105.1 Bacteroidota bacterium | reverse complement strand
TTTCTTTTGAAAAAGAAACAAAACCCTACTTTTGCCTCGCCGCAAATCGAAGATTCACCGAACACCGCTTACAAATATTAAAGCGGTGAGGTAAAAGTAGCAAAAAGGCGGTCGGCACATAAGATTAGCTAAAAATCAAATTCGTTCGCTAAAGCAAATAATGGCCACCACGCCATCTGGCTCCTTCGCTAAAACAGTTCACAGAACTGTTTTCTAACGCTCGGCCCTGCTCAGACAGAATTTGCTTCTTAACGCTCACTCATTTGATTTTAACTTCGTTCAGTTCGGCCTGCGGCCTCGGGTCTTAACGCAAATCTTATGACTGCCGCGCCAGTCAGGAAATGTTTACTGATTTTTGGCTTGTGACTAACGCGCCTCCTGGCTCCTTCGCTAAAAATGTCCACTGGACATTTTCTTAACGCTCGGCCCTGCCGAAAAAGCTAAACCGGATGATTCATCCTTTGACTGGAGAACACTCTTAGGAGGATTTTTCGTGCAGCGCCAGCAAACGAAAAATAAAATAAACACTTCCTACCTGGTTGGCCGTTCGGGGAAAAAGCGTAAAAAACAACGAGCAAAAGCGGCAGCGCGCAGCGTTAAGAGTGAGCCTGCAAGGCGAACGGCTCAGCAAGCGCCCGCTTTGGCGAGGTAGTTTTTAGCTTTTTTCTCGGAGGCCATTGATTTTTTTTTTCTTTTGTATCAAGACAAAAGAAAGCTTGCGGCAGCATAGCCCTGATTGAAGTGAAAATCCTTTTTGTGACGCAGCGCAGCGGAGTCGCAAAAAGATTGCAACGGAAAGCGGGAAACAGCTCCCAATAAAAAAGCCTCAAAACTGAGGCTTCAAATTTATTCCTCTAACTCAAGAGGCTTATTCTCAATCTGCTGCTGCCCCGACCCCAACATATTGTGAAACGGGTAATTCTTAGAAGCCTCACGTCTTAAAAACGCCATTTTGATGGCAGCAATTGCTGCTTCGGTGCCTTTGTTGCCGTGCTCTCCGCCGCTGCGGTCTATGGATTGCTGTTCGGTATTGTCGGTAAGGACGCAGAAAATAACAGGAACGTCAGACAGGACATTCAGGTCTTTGATGCCTTGGGTCACGCCTTCGCAGACAAACTCAAAATGCATGGTTTCGCCTTTGATGACACAGCCTATGGCGATGACCACATCGACCTTTTGGGTCTCTATCATTTTCTTGGAACCGTAAATAAGCTCGAAACTGCCGGGAACGTTCCAGCGAATGATATTTTGCGGCAAGGCACCACAATCTGTCAACGCCGCTTCGGCACCATTAAAGAGCCCGTTGGTCACTTTGTCGTTCCACTCAGATACCACAATCCCAAACCTAAAATCTTGGGCGCTAGGGAGTGTTGTTTTATCGTACTCGGATAAATTCTTGTTTGCCGTAGCCATTGTAACTATTTTTAAATGTTGAACTTTAAATTTCAAATAAGCAATTGCTTCTGTAAAAAGCAAAAAAAATTGGAGCAATCACAAAGTTACTGCTCCAATTTAAAATTTAAAATATAAAATTTAAAATCTTACTGTGCCAAACCGATCATCGCATCTACGTTGCCACCTTCAGGAGTCATTTCGTATTTGTCTTTGATGGCGTTGAAGTATTTTAAAGCGTCTGCTTTTTTGCCCATTGCTAAAGCGGTTTGCCCGGCTTTCAATAGGAAACGTGGCGTGGTCAAATCATTCGGGTTCATTTCTGAAGCCTTGATGTATTGGTCTAATGCTTTCTGCGGTTGGTTTTGTTGGGCGTAAGCGTCACCGATAGCTCCGACTGCCAAGACGCTCAACATGACATCGTCTGATTTGAATTTTTCTAGCGCGGTAACCGCTTCTGCGTATTTACCGGTATTCAACAACGCTATTCCTGAATAGTAATTGGCAAGGTTTCCTGCGGCAGTTCCAGAGTATTTCTCGGCGATTTGCTGGAAACCGTATTTACCTTCTGAACCTTTGAGTGCGAGGTTGAACAATGAATCGCTTTTGGTGCCATCTACTGCTTGTTGGAAATTTTGTTGTGCCGCGAACATTTCATCGGCTGCTTCCTGTTCTTTAGGCTGTACGATAAATTTCTGGTACATCACATATCCTACGGTAACCAAGGCAATCGCCAACACTACACCAAAAATGTATTTTTGGTTGCGGGCAACCCATTCTTCGGTTTTAGAAGCGGTGTCATCTAAAGTGTTGAAAACACCTGCAGTGGTGCTGTCTTTCTCATCAACATTGATGTCTTCTATATAGTTGTTGTCTACTTTTTCCTCTTTCTCCTTTGGAGCTTTGTAACCTCTTTTATTGAACGTTGCCATTTATGTTTAATTTATGAGCCGCAAAAATAAAATTTTTATTCAAAAACCAACAACAAAAATGGATATAATATCAAAATATTCAAAATCGCACAACTGGTTATCAACGGGATTGCTATTTTAGGAAAACAAAAGTACTTCATATCGGGAATTTTTCGATAATTTGCAGCCGATTTCCAATACGAGATTTTCGATGTACCTCAAAAAAATTTCCCTCTTCAATTACAAAAATTTTCCAGAAGCGAGCTTTGATTTCAATGAGAAAATCAACTGCTTTGTGGGCAAGAATGGTATTGGGAAAACCAATGTGCTCGATGCAATCTACCAACTCGCCTACGGCAAAAGTTATTTCAATCCGCTCGCGGTGCAAAACATCAAACACGGAGAGGATTTTTTTGTCATCGATGGGGAATTCGAGAAGCAAGGCCGATCCGAGCAAATCGTCTGCAGCCTCAAAAAAGGTCAAAAGAAAATCCTCAAGCGCAACGGCAAGATGTATGATAAATTCTCAGACCATATCGGGTTCATCCCGCTGGTGATCATTTCACCGGCCGATCGCGATTTGATTGTAGAAGGCAGCGAAACGCGACGCAAGTTCATCGATAGTGTGATTTCGCAACTTGACAGTACATATCTGCAACAGCTCATCCAATACCAAAAAATCCTCGCCCAACGCAATGCATTGCTCAAGTATTTTGCGCTCAACCAGACTTTTGAGAACGAGACCTTATCCATATATAATGAACGGCTTGACGTTTTGGGCCACGAGATTTTTGAGAAACGCAAAACCTTCCTCAGCGATTTCATACCCATTTTCAATCGGCACCACCAGGCCATTACCGGCTCGGCCGAAACCGTGCAACTGGTCTACGAAAGCCAGCTCGAAAACAACAGTTTGCTCGCGCTCCTGGATGAAAACCTCTCCCGCGATCGAGCGGCACATTACACGACGGTTGGCATCCACAAGGACGATTTGTCGTTTGAGATTGACCATTACCCGATCAAGAAATTCGGCTCACAAGGCCAACAGAAATCATTTTTGATTGCACTCAAGCTCGCGCAGTTCGAGTTCGTCAAAAAGCAATGCGGCGAAAAACCAATCCTGTTATTTGATGACATTTTCGACAAGCTCGACGAAAGCCGCGTAAGCAAAATCGTAGAAATGGTCAACAACGACGAGTTTGGACAATTGTTTCTCTCTGATACACATGCCGAACGCACCCAAACCATCATTGAATCGACGCACCAGAGTTATAGTATTTTCAACCTTTGACGGTACAAAATCCATTTGTTTTCTCCATTTGAAATATACCGAAAAGCCAATGCTTGCGACCAATGCAGCGTCGATTGCTTTTGAATTCCTTAAAGTATTTCAAATAAAATGCGACAGATTTATTTCTTTTGTACATTCGCAGAAAATTAAACCCTTTTGCAATGAAAAAACTATTGTTGGCGCTATTGTTTCTAGGCATTTTCTGTACCGGTTGCAACGGACAGAACACTAAGGATTTTGCTACGGTTCCTGCGCAGGAATTTTCCCAAAAAATCAAGTCGATGCCAGCCGGCCAAGTACTTGACGTGAGAACACCTAAAGAATACGCCGACCAACATCTGGACAATGCGGTCAATATCGACTGGAACGGTGATAATTTTGTGGGTCAGGCGCAAAAACTTGACAAGTCGAAACCGGTTTTTGTGTATTGCCTTGCCGGTTCAAGAAGCAAAAGCGCGGCAAACAAATTACATGAACTCGGGTTTAAGGAAATCTACAACCTCGAAGGCGGCATCCTCAAATGGAATGCTGCGGGACTTGGTCAAAAAAGCGACAAGATTATTGGGATGTGCAGCCAGGAATATGCAGAACTGCTCAACTCCGATAAAAAAGTACTCATTAATTTTTACGCAGATTGGTGTGCCCCTTGTAAGAAAATGACTCCCTACATGCTGCAGTTGCAAAAGGAAATGGCCGACAAGGTGACCATCGTGCGCCTGAATGCAGACGAGAACAAAACGCTGATTTCAGAAATGAAAATCGATGAACTTCCGGCATTATTGCTCTACGACCACAAGAAAATCATATGGAATCACAACGGTTTTCTCAGTGAAGAAGATTTAAGGAAACAATTACAATAGTCCTCATGTTTTCAAAAGACACGCTTCAATTTCTTGAAGATTTAAAGGCCAACAACAACCGCGAGTGGTTTCTCGCCAATAAAAAACGATACGAGCAATACAGGAAAGATTACCTCGGGTTGATTGCTGAGTTCCTTGCGGCCATGAAACCCCTAGACCCGGCGCTCGCCATGTTGGAACCCAAAAATTGTACGTTTAGAATCAACCGGGACATACGCTTTTCTAAGGACAAGTCGCCTTATAAAACCCACATGGGCATTTGGATGAACACCAATTCTGGAGGTATCAATGCGCCGGGATATTACATCCATATCGAGAAAGGCGCGAGTTTTGTAGCCGGCGGATTTTGGATGCCAGAAGCTGCCGAGCTCAAAAAAATCCGAAAGGAAATTGCCTTTTTCTACGAAGATTTAGAGGAAATCCTAAACGACAAGAATTTCAAGAAACATTTCGATGGTTTTACCGTCACCGAAACCAACTCGCTTAAGACGGCTCCAAAGGATTTTGAGAAAGACCATCCCGCCATACAATTCCTAAGATTAAAAGGATTTACAGTATCCAAGAAAATCTCCGATAAAGCACTTTTCGACAAGGACTTTGTAAAAAATGCAACCCAGGCGCTGATTGCCATCAGACCTCTGAACGAATTCCTGACTCGCGGCCTAAACGCAGAAGACTAGCCCACGCCCGGATGAAAAAGAAAAAGATATTGTTTCTTGGCGAAACCTATCGCGCCGACGCCATTACCTGGATGAACGGGCTCAAGGAGTTTGGCGACTTTGAAATCATTACCTGGGAACTCAAAATTGTAAGCCATGGCAGTATCAATCGGCTGCTCCGGCTACTAGAATATTCGTTCGCGATATTTAGTGTCCGCGCACTTGCGGCCAAGCAAAAACCAGACATGGTGATTGCCGAACGCACCACAAGTTACGGCTTCCTCGCCGCGCTTTCGGGTGTGAGGCCTATAGCCGTTGCCCAACAGGGACTCACCGATTTGTGGCCCGAAACTTCACCGCTTTTGCCCATCAAGAAAAGCATCCAGCATTACGCTTTCAAAAAAGCCAACCTCATCCACGCTTGGGGAAAAGTGATGACTTATTCTATGGAAAAATCGGATGTAGACATGCGTAAAGTCATGGTATTGCCTAAGGGGATTGACCTCAGCGTATTTACACCAAAAAGCGAACCCCAAGATCCAAATACTATTAACGCCATCGTTACCCGCTCGCTTCTGCCAGAATACCGCCACGATATCATCCTAAAAGCGTTTGCGATCCTGAACGAAAAGGGAATTGATTTCTCCTTAAAAATCGTGGGAGACGGCGCGCAATTGCCACTACTCAAAGCACTTGCCGCCGAACTCGGAATTGCAGCCAAAGTTATTTTCACAGGCAGGATTCAAAATAATGAATTGCCCGTATTGTTACATGAATCTAATTATTACATTAGCATGCCCATAACCGAAGGTGTTTCGGGCTCGTTGTTTGAAGCCATGGCTACCTGCTGCTACCCTTTGGTTACTGATGTTTTGGGCAACCAAAGCTGGATCAGGCACCGCGAAAATGGCCAGTTGATAACCATAGATAATCATGAAATGCTCGCAGCCGAAATGATCTGGGCGATTCAAAATCCGGCCTACCGGACAACTGTTGTGGAAAGCAACAGGAAATTTATTGAAGAAAATGCCAATTATAGCATCAACATGAAGAGGATTGCACAAAAATACCACGAGTTAATCCAGACTAGCAGCGCCAAATAACTATGTGTGGGATTAACGGAATTTTGCATTTACAATCGCAAAAAAAAATAGACGAGCGCGTGCTCACCCGTATGCGCGAATCACTAGAGCATCGAGGCCCTGATGATAAAGGCTTGTTTGTTCAGGACAATATCGGGCTTGGTCATCGCAGGCTTTCTATCATAGACGTCTCTGCGGCCGGACACCAACCGTTCTCGTCGGATGACGGGCGTTATGTCATGGTGTTCAATGGCGAAATCTACAATTACAAAGATTTTCAACCCGAACTCAAAGCCAAAGGGCATGAGGTTCGCACGGGTTCTGACACCGAAGTCTTGCTTAAATTATTTGCGTTGTATGGGCTTGAAATGCTCTGCCGACTCAATGGGATGTTTGCCTTTGCCGTTTGGGACAAGGCAGAAAAAAAGCTCACCGTGGTACGCGACCGAATGGGCGTTAAACCGCTGTATTACTCGTTCCACAACGAAACATTTTATTTTGCCTCCGAACAAAAAGCGCTGTTTACGGCTGGAGTTCCGCTAAGGATTGCCCAGGACGGATTGGAGGAATATATCTTCAACCGCTTCGTAGCCGGCGAAAACACTTTATATGAGAATGTCCACAAACTGTTGCCCGGACATGCCATGACAATTGAATCGGATGGCAAGGTCACGAGCCGGAAATGGTGGGATCTTAAAAAAGAAATCCAAAACCAACAGCCGATTAAGAATCCGGTGGAATGGTTTCAATCTACGTTCGACGATTCGCTCAAACTGCGCATGGTAGCCGATGTCCCTGTAGGCGTTTTACTCAGTGGCGGCCTCGACTCCTCGTCGATTCTGGCGTCGCTCAAAAAACTAAAATACCAAGGCATCGAGACCTACAACATCGGTTTCAAACAACAAGAACACAACGAATCACACCTGGCCAAAATGCTCACCGAAAAACTTGGCTACGGTTTCCATACAATCGAGCTCGAGAACCAGGACTTGCATGACAAACTCATTGCCTCGACCTATTTTCAGGATGAACCGCTGATGCACCTCAGCGAACCGCACTTGCTCGCGATTTCACAGTGTGCCAAACCCTCGGTCAAAGTCCTGCTTTCTGGTGAAGGTGCCGACGAACTTATGGGTGGTTACGTGCGTTACAAAGCCCTGCAATTTCCTTCGTTACTGCATTCTATAGCGGCAATAGGCAACCTGGACCTGTTCACCAAAAAACCGCGTTTTGACAAGTTGACGCGCTACGGACAAATCAAGAACAATCGGGATTTGATATTGTTTAACGGATCGAACATTTTTCCGGCCGATATCAAAAACGCCTATGACATCGATCATGCGCCCAGCAACGAGTACCGCAAACAGATTTACAGCGATGCTAAATCGCTATATCCCGATAACCTGAGACGTCAGGCGTTGTATTTTGACCAACACACCTACCTCTGCTCGCTGCTCGATCGCAATGACCGCTGTACAATGGGCGCCTCGATTGAATGTCGGGAACCTTTCCTGGACCAGCGACTCATAACGGGTTTGGGATCGCTTGACGACAAATGGTTGTTTACGGGAAAAAAGGGCAAGTTCATCCTCAAATCGGCCATGCAGCAACGCCTGCCAGAAGAAATCCTCAACTTTCGCAAAGTGGGATTGAGTACGCCTTGGGCAGATTACATCCTGAAAAGCCCAGCGTTCAGGGAGGAGTTGGAATCATTTTCAAAAAGTGAACTCTTCGATATGCCGTATTTTGAAAACATCGATTCGCGCAAGCTCATTACCAACCTGAAGAATGGTGAAAAAAGTGCCATCGCTTACATCATGCCACTGTTCATGATGCACATCTGGCTCGGTAACTACGTACGTCAATTCTCAATTGTCCCCGATTTGGCTTAAGGCTTTGGCTTTCTGAAATATTACTGTAAATTTGGTGCTGTTAACCCAATCCGCGAGTGTTTTGATGGAAATCCACAACCAGTTCCCCTTAAAAAAATACAATACGTTTGGCATCGAGGCCTATGCGAAGCGATTCGTAGCCGTACATACCATCGATGAATTGCGCCAAGTCTTAAACGAGCACAGCAATGAAAAGAAATTTATCCTGGGCGGCGGCAGCAATATGTTGTTGACCAAAGACATCGACGCACTGGTGATCCACATCGATCTCAAAGGCAAGGAAATCATCAAACAGGATGACGATTGTGTCTGGGTAGAAGCCCAAGCCGGAGAAAATTGGCACGAATTTGTGCTGTGGACCATCGCACAGGATTTTGGAGGGCTTGAAAATATGTCACTGATTCCTGGCAATGTGGGCACTACTCCAGTACAAAACATCGGCGCTTACGGTACCGAAATCAAAGATACCTTTGTCTCCTGCCAGGCGATGCACATCGAAACCCAGCAAATGCGCGTTTTTACGTTAGAAGAATGTACATTCGGTTATCGCGAAAGCATTTTCAAACATCAGGTAAAAGACCAATACATTATTACCTCAGTAGTCTTTAGGCTCACCAAGCGCAATCACAAAATCAACACTTCATACGGTGACATCCAGGCCGAGCTCGCAAAAAACGGCATCACACAACCTGGTTTGAAAGACGTGAGCAACGCCGTAATCGCCATCAGGCAAAGTAAATTGCCCGACCCGAAAGTATTGGGAAACAGCGGCAGTTTCTTTAAAAATCCAATCATCCCGAAAAGTGAATTCGAGAAAATCCACGCCAAGTTCCCAGAAATGAAATTCTTTACAGTTTCTGATACCCAAGTAAAGGTTCCGGCGGGTTGGCTTATTGAACAGGCTGGGTTTAAAGGCAAACGCTTCGGCGATGCGGGCATCCATAAAAACCAGGCATTGGTACTCGTGAATTACGGAAATGCTACGGGACAGGAAATTCTTGAGGTTTCGAAACTAATCCAACAGACGATTTTTGACACTTTCGGGATTCCTATTGAAGCCGAAGTAAACGTTATTTAGAAGCGAGAGAAAAGATAAAAGGCGAAAGAGATGTATATTCCTGATTTGTATAAAAATGAAAACCGTGAGGCCATAGTCGATTTCCTGCAAAAAAACAGTTTCGGGATACTCGTAAACCTAACCGATGGGAAATTGTGGGCAACCCATATCCCGATGGTACTTGTCCTGAACGACGCTGGTGAAGAAGTTCTCCAAGGCCATATCTCCAAAGAAAATCCGCAGTGGAAAAGCTTTGAAAATGATAACAAAATCCTCGCGATTTTCTCCGGACCGCATGCTTACATTTCGTCTTCGTGGTATGATCACGAGAATGTCCCTACCTGGAATTACAGCGCAGTTCATATTTCCGGAACCGTAAAAATTCTTGAAGAATCGGCTGCAGTACAATCTCTTAAAACACTGGTGGACAAATATGAAGCAGCGTCTGAAAATCCCATTCGGATTGAAGAATTATCAAAAAAAACGATGCTGCAGGTACGCGGGATTGTAGCATTTGAAATTGCAATAGACCAAATCCAGGCCGTGCATAAAATGTCGCAGAACCGTGATGAAAAAAATTTCTCCAACATCATTACCGAGCTTGAAAAAACCGGTAAAGTTGCCGAAGCCGAAGTGGCTAAAATCATGAGATGTCCGCTCGGGCATTAACCCACACGCAACCCATTCGCTACCCTGATATCCGAAGTCAGCAAAACAATATCCTGCGGCTCATCCACCGAACCCAACACCAAACATTCACTCATGAATTTCCCAATTTGCTTTTTGGGGAAATTCACCACGGCGATAATTTGCTTGCCGATTAACGCCTGCTTTTCATAGCGTTTGGTAATCTGCGCCGATGATTTCCTTATACCGATTTCGCTTCCAAAATCAATTGTCAGCTGATAAGCGGGCTTTCGCGCTTCGGGAAAATCACTTACAGCAATGATGGTTCCGGTTCGCATCTCTACTCGCTCAAATTCTTTCCAGGTCAGGTTCATAACTTATAAGGATTCGGATAAATTGCATAACGCTTTTGTGGAATTTGTAAGGGAAATTTGATGCACCTCCAAAACACCAACCACCAGAAGGTCCCCGTAAAATTAATCAATTAAAACTACAAGTATCATGGAAAAAAACAACACTGCTGTAAGCACAACTAAATACATCGAAGTGACCGAAGGCGTGCACCTATTCTGTACTGATTACGGTACGGGAAAGCCTGTCATTCTCATCCACGGCTGGCCCATGTCGAACGAGATGTGGGAGTACCAGATCGAGACATTGGTTCAAAACAATTTTCGCGTCATCGCGTACGACCGACGCGGTTTTGGGAAATCTTCACAACCTTGGAATGGCTACGACTACGACACCTTAGCCGACGACCTCAAGGCTATTATAGATGGACTGCAGCTCCAAAACGTTACGCTGGTGGGTTTTTCAATGGGTGGTGGTGAAGTGGTGCGCTACTTCAGTAGGCACGGCGGCAAGAGCGTCACCAAAGCGGTTTTGGTTTCGGCCGTACCGCCATTCATGTTAAGGACAGCGGACAATCCAGAGGGTATTCCTAAAGAAGAATTCGACAAGATGGCCAAACAAATGCGCGATGATCGCATGGGTTTTCTGGATGGTTTTGGCAAGACGTTTTTTGGCGTAGGCTTGCTCAACAGGCCTTTGAGCCAGCCGCTGCTCGACTATTACCGGATGCTGTGTTCGTTTGCTTCGCCACGCGCGACATTGCAATGTGCCACGGCTTTTGCTACGACCGACTTCCGCGAGGAAATGGTTTCGGTGAACGTGCCTACGCTCGTCATCCATGGCGATGAAGACAAGACCGTACCCATTGCCATTTCCTCAGAAAAATCGGCACGGCTGATCCCTGACGCGCGCTATTTGGTGTACGAAGGTTCGCCACACGGCCTGTTTTATACCGACAAGGACAAACTCAACAATGATTTGGTACAGTTCATCAACTCGTAGTTGTTTCTAAAACATTAAAAAATCCCGAAGTTTTGCTTATTGCGGCAAAGCTTTCGGATTTCTACGATTAATTTGCTAAATTTAGAATCTTAAAAACCAAACTAAACCCGTTTTTAGATTCTGCAATGGCACAAACTCCATCGAATATGTTAGCGCTTGGCACACCGGCGCCACAGTTCAGGCTCAAAGACACCAATTCTAACCACTACTATTCCTATGACGATCTCAAGGGCAAAAAAGGCACGCTGGTGGTTTTTATGTGCAACCATTGCCCGTTTGTAATTCATGTGATCGACGAGTTGGTGCGCATTGCCAATGATTACCGCGTTCAGGGTATTGGTTTTATCGCCATTTCCAGCAATGACGTGGCGAAGTATCCGCAGGACGGCCCTGAACAGATGACCGAGTTTGCCTTCCAAAACAAAATCGACTTTCCTTATTTGTACGATGAAAGCCAGGACGTTGCCAAAGCGTTCGATGCCGCCTGTACGCCCGATTTTTTCCTGTTCGACCAGCAGGACCGATTGTGCTACCGCGGCCAGCTCGACGATTCGCGCCCAAGCAATGGCATACCGCTTAGTGGCAGTGATTTGCGAAGCGCAATCGACGCAGTCATTTACAATAGGACACTCGCCTCGCCCCAGAAACCCAGCGTAGGCTGCAGCATCAAATGGAAATAATTCAACAACCGATGGAAATTTTTCACCTTAGCGCCGAATGTTATCCCGTTGCCAAAGTTGGCGGATTGGGTGATGTGGTGGGCGCCCTACCCAAATACATCAATAAACTCGGGCATTCGGCCAAAGTGGTCGTTCCGGGTTACGACAACAAATTCATGCAAGAGAATGCGTTCGACATCGTACACCGCGGACAGCTCAAACTGGGTTGGTTCCTGTTTTCGTACGCGGTCTTGCGGGAGAAGACCAATAAACTCGGTTTTGAACTCTACCAGATTGCCATTCCCGATTTGTTCGACCGGCCCAACGTTTACTCGTATGAGGACGATACCGAGCGCTTCCTCGCCTTTCAGATTGCATTTTTGAACTGGCTTACCGAGACCAACCAACGTCCCGATGTGCTGCATTGCCACGACCATCACACGGCGCTCATCCCATTCATGGTACAGCATTGTTACAATTACCCGAATTTGCGGTCGGTGGCTACCGTTTTGACCATTCACAACGGCCAATACCAGGGTTGGTTTGGCTATGATAAATTGCACTATATCCCTGATTTTGACCTGTCGAAAATCGGTTACCTTGAATGGAACGGAACGGTCAATCCGCTGGCTTCGGGCATCAAATGCGCCTGGAAAGTGACGACGGTTTCGCCGAGTTATCTCGACGAGATCAGCAACAAAGCCAATGGTCTTGAAAATCTGCTACGCTGGGAACGACCCAAATCGTTGGGCATCCTCAATGGCATCGATACCGAAGTCTGGAACCCAACGACCGACCCGATGCTTGAAAACCATTACGCGCCCAAGGATTTCAAGAAAGGCAAATCCAAAAACAAACAATTCCTGTGTGAGCAGTTCAACCTCGATCCAGACAAACCTTTGTTTACTTTCATCGGACGGCTTGTAGGGGAGAAAGGAGCCGATTTACTGCCGCAGGCTTTCAGTTCGGCATTTTATCATTTTGGTACCGACATCAACATCTTGGTACTAGGTTCGGGCGATCCGGGCGTCGAGCAAGAATTGGCCGGTTTGCAAAACTTCTACCACAGCCATTACAACGCTTACATTGGATACAACGAAAAACTCGCGCATATCATTTATGCCGGTGCCGATTTCTTATTGATGCCGTCACGCGTGGAACCATGCGGCCTCAACCAGATGTACGCGCTGCGTTATGGAACCATCCCGATTGTACGGCGAACGGGCGGCTTGCGCGATACCGTTCTCGATATCGGCGACGGCGGCTTTGGCATTTGCCACAACGAAACTTCGGTTTTTGATGTGGTGCATGCTATAGGACGCGGCATTGCACTTTTTAATGACAGTAAGGCATTCGACGCGGCCCGCAAAACATCGATGCAGATTGACCATTCGTGGGACAAGGCGGCGCAAAATTACATACAACTCTATCAATCCATAACCCCTTAGATTATGAACAACGATATCTTAGCCATCATTTTGGGCGGCGGACAAGGCTCGAGGCTTTCCCCGCTTACAGAAAGCCGGTCAAAACCAGCGGTGCCGATTGGCGGGAAATACCGCCTGGTTGACATTCCGATTTCTAACTGCATCAACTCCGACATCAAAAGGATGTTTGTGCTTACGCAGTTCAACTCAGCTTCGCTCAACCAGCATATTAAGAACACTTACTTGTTTAGTACGTTCAGCCGTGCGTTTGTAGACATCCTCGCCGCCGAGCAGACGCCTGACAACCCAACCTGGTTTCAAGGCACAGCCGATGCGGTACGCCAGTGCATGCAGCATTTCCTCAACCACGAGTTCGACTATGCGCTGATCCTTTCGGGCGACCAATTGTACCAGATGAATTTCAATGAGATGATACAGGCTCATAAAGACAGTGGCGCGGCGATTACGATTGCCACTTTGCCTGTTTCGGCCAAGGAAGCGCCCGAGTTTGGCATCCTCAAAACCAACCACGAGAGCATCATTACCTCGTTTATTGAGAAACCCCACGCAAGCCTTTTGCCCGACTGGACCTCAGAAGTAAGCGACGAAATGAAGCAACAGGGTAAGCATTACCTGGCTTCGATGGGCATTTACATTTTTAACCGCGATTTGCTGATCCACTTGATGGCGAATCCCGACACCAAGGATTTTGGCAAGGAAATCATCCCGCAGGCTATAGAAGAGCACAAGGTTTTGAGTTACCAGTACGAAGGGTATTGGACTGATATCGGGAACATCGATTCGTTCTTTGAAGCGAATCTTGGACTCACCGACGAAATCCCAAAATTCAATCTGTTCGATAACAACAACAGGGTATACACACGGTCACGGATTTTGCCTCCGACCAAAGTGAGCGGTACTGTCTCGGTACAGCAGTCGATCGTGACCGAAGGTTGCATCCTGAACCATTGCACGATTGAAAATTCGGTAGTGGGAATCAGGGCGCGTATTGGGCGCGATTCGGTAATCTCCAAATCATATATTATGGGTAGCGATTACTACCAAAACCTCGAGGAGATGACCCGCAATGCCAACCAAAATCTTATCAATATAGGGATTGGCGAGCGCTGCGTGATCAGCAATACGATTGTAGATAAAAATTGCCGCATTGGGAATGACGTGAAACTCAACGGTGGCGAGCATTTGTCGGATATCAACACACCGTTATATACGATTCGCGACGGCATTATCGTAGTCAAGAAAGGGGCTGTTTTGCCCGACGGTTTCGAAGTGTAGTGCCGGTATTATCCCATAAAAAAAGCATTCTCAAACGGAATGCTTTTTTTATTATAGTTATCCCCGCTTACAAGCTGGCGTAAACGTAATTGTTGATTTTGGCCATATCCGCGTCTGATATCTTGGCCTTGACTTGCATGCGCAGTAAAATGGATGGCCATTCTTCTTTAGAGAAATCGGTTGGGGCGAACAGTTTGTGGCAGTTGGCGCATTTGTTTTCGTACATGATCTTTCCTTCGGCCACCATTGGGCTCATCGTAGATTCATTGGGAGAAGCCATTCTTGGCGGCACTTGGACTACATCTGGTGTCTGGGCACCCACACTGGTTTTTGGCGGATTGGATCCGCAGGAATAAAGAAGCATGGCGATAAACGCGGCGGCAATTGTTTTTAGTTTCATGGTGTTTGGTTTTATTGTATGGGTTTGTGCTTATGGCGACAGGGTGAAAATAAAAAAATCCCGATAACTTTTAGGCTAACGGGATTGATATTTACAGTATTTACAATTTATTTTACATCCATGAGCTCTACGTCAAAGATGAGGGTTGCATCTGGTGGAATTACCCCTCCGGCGCCGCGCGAACCGTAACCCAAATGCGACGGGATCACAAAACGTGCCTTGTCGCCTACTTGCAGCAAAGCGATGCCTTCATCCCAACCTTCGATTACATGGCCCTGCCCCAGCGGAAACTCAATCGGTTTCTTACGCGTGTAAGACGAGTCGAAAACCTTACCGTTCTCTAGCGAGCCCGAATAATGTACCGAAACCGTTTTGCCCTTTTGGGCTTGTTTGCCCGAGCCTTTATTGATCATTTTGTAACGCAATCCGCTGTCGGTTTTCTCGAATCCTGCAGCGAGTTTCTCCATCGTGGCTTCTGCAGCTTCGCGCGCTGCGGCTTCGCGTTTGGCGCGTGACCCTTCGAACGTACGGAACGCTTCGACGGCATTCCATTTTTGTGCTTCCTCGCCTACGCGGATAATCTCAACGGTGTCCATCAAATCGCCTTGCGCGACCGCATCAACGACGTCCTGTCCTTCTACTACATTGCCAAAAACGGTATGTTTGTTATCGAGCCATGGCGTGGCGACATGTGTAATGAAAAACTGCGAGCCGTTGCTGCCCGGACCGGCATTTGCCATAGACAATACGCCTGGCATATCGTGGCGCAAATCGGGATGGAATTCATCATCGAAGTTGTAGCCCGGCCCACCCGAACCTGTTCCTTGTGGGTCACCGCCCTGGATCATAAAATCGGGGATGACGCGGTGAAATTTGAGCCCGTCATAATACGGCGTGCCTTGTGGTTTGGCTTTATTTTCAAGGTTTCCTTCGGCGAGTGCAACAAAGTTACCGACGGTTCCCGGCGTTAAATCATGGGTAAGCTTTACCAAAATCGACCCTTTGGCGGTGTTGAATTTGGCGTATATTCCGTTTTCCATTTTTGTGATTTTTAGATTTTGAAGCAACAAATTTAAGCTTTTTTTCAACGGCAGAAAGTATCTGTTAACACGATTTTAGCCTGACTTGTACCTTTATTGCATTTGTCTTTAATCTTGGGCCAATCGTCTATATAAGTTCCTTGCCTGTAATTGGAAAATTTGAAGGCTGGGATTTTTTATGAAATCATCCAGTTTTTCTGGATTGAAGATTTATTCATTTTCTTAGGGATGCCATGGCCCCTTCCCTGAAGGTAATTTACGAAAAATAATCCCAAGGCAATTCCAGAAAAAATATATTATTCGTTAAACAATTCTGATCACCAAAGTTGCATGTATTAAAAATACGCTTATCCCCTATAATTAATCCCCAGATAATTACCTTTGCCTCTTAATTGCTCTTTCGTCATTTGACGTTTGACATTCGACAATTACCATGCGTATCGACATCATTACCGTTTTACCCGAACTCCTTCGCAGCCCGTTCGAGGCTTCGATCCTAAAGCGCGCCATCGACAAAGGTTTGGCAGAAGTACATGTGCACAACCTGCGCGATTACACGACCAACAAGCAAAAAAGCGTCGACGATTATCCGTTTGGCGGCGGCGCGGGTATGGTGATGACGATTCAGCCGATTGACGACTGCATAGCCAAACTCAAGAGCGAGCGCAGTTACGACGAAATCATCTATATGTCGCCCGATGGTGAAACGCTCAACCAGGCCATGGCCAATAGAATGTCGATGCTGAAGAATCTCATCATCCTGTGCGGACATTATAAAGGCGTTGACCAGCGCGTACGCGACCAGTTTATCACCAAGGAAATCTCGATTGGAGATTATGTGCTGAGCGGCGGGGAATTGGGCGCTACGGTGCTCTCGGATGCTTTGATTAGATTGATCCCGGGTGTTTTGAGCGACGAAACCTCGGCCTTGACCGATAGTTTTCAGGACAACTTGCTTGCGCCTCCGGTTTATACCAGACCTGCCGAATACAAAGGCTGGAAAGTACCCGAAGTCTTGACCAGCGGACACGCAGCCAAGATTGAAAAATGGCGTGAGGAAATGGCGTATGAACATACCAAAACCCGACGTCCTGACTTGCTGAATGGTGATTGAAATGAAACCGGATGCCCTAGCCCCGATTGCAGCGGAAATCCTTTTTGTTCTTTCTTTAAGAACAAAAAGATTGCAACGGAAAGCGGGACTCGAGCTCCTAAAAGAGCGAACAGGCGAAAGCAAATAGCTCCTAAAAACTAATAATCAATCACTTATGGCGATAAAAAATTATCAATTATCCATTGTCAATTATCAATTAAAGTTCTATATTTGCGCCCACTTAGACCAACCTCTGGCGAAGTCCGCGAATGTTGCTCTGATTTAAAACCATTATTAAAAAAATTGTCATGGCAGATTTAATGCAATTCGTAAAAGACGAATTAGTCGTAAGAAAAGATTTCCCAGAATTTGGAGCCGGAGATACCATCACCGTGTACTACGAAATCAAGGAGGGTGAAAAAACAAGAACACAGTTCTTTAAAGGCGTTGTAATCCAAAGAAGAGGTTCTGGTACTACAGAAACTTTTACGATCCGTAAAATGTCTGGTGCAGTAGGTGTTGAGCGTATCTTCCCCGTGAACTTGCCAGCTTTGCAGAAAGTAGAAATCAACAAAAAAGGTCACGTTCGCAGAGCAAGAATTTTCTACTTCAGAGAACTTACCGGTAAAAAAGCGAAAATCAGAGACGCAAGAAGATAATCTTCTTTATCGAAGCTATAGAAATCCCGACCATTGCGTCGGGATTTTTTTTTGGCATACCACAGCGAATCGGTAGTAAAATTATGCTTTTCGCAATTTCAAAACGGCATACTGGCAAATTCACAATTCAATCGTTATAGTTTATCAGGTACGCTGGTTTTGCTATATTTGCTGTCCAATTAATTATCTAACTAATACTGACAAATAGCATGGCAAAGATTAAAGTAGCCAATCCTGTGGTAGAACTGGATGGCGATGAGATGACCCGAATTATCTGGACGTTCATTAAAGAAAAACTCATCCTTCCTTATCTGGATCTGGATATCAAATATTACGATCTGGGCATCGAAAGCCGCGAAGCCACCAAAGACCAAATCACGATAGACTCGGCCGAAGCCATCAAAAAATACAACGTCGGCATCAAATGCGCCACCATCACACCCGATGAAGAGCGCGTAAAGGAATTCAACCTTTCGGAAATGTGGAAATCACCCAACGGCACGATTAGAAACATTGTAGGCGGAACCGTTTTCCGCGAACCCATCATCATGAGCAACGTACCGCGTTACGTACAAGGTTGGACCAAACCAATCGTCATTGGGCGTCACGCTTTTGGCGACCAATACAAGGCGACTGATAAAGTCATCAAGGGCAAAGGAACGTTAACCATGTCATTTACCAACGAAGCCGGTGAAACTACAGAATGGAAAGTGTATGACTTCAAGGGCGACGGTGTAGCGATGTCCATGTACAACACCGACGAAAGCATCTACGGATTCGCGCATTCGTCGTTCCAGATGGCACTCACCAAAAAATGGCCGCTCTACCTTTCTACCAAAAACACGATCCTCAAGGCCTACGACGGACGTTTTAAGGACATCTTTGAAGAAGTTTACCAACAGCATTACAAAGCCGATTTTGAAGCCAACGGCATGGTGTACGAGCACCGATTGATCGACGACATGGTGGCTTCGGCCATGAAATGGAACGGCGGATTCGTTTGGGCTTGCAAGAATTACGACGGAGACGTGCAATCGGATACCGTAGCCCAAGGATTTGGCTCGCTCGGACTCATGACTTCTGTATTGGTTACCCCAGACGGAAAAACGGTTGAGGCCGAAGCCGCGCACGGAACTGTTACGCGCCATTACCGCGAACACCAAAAAGGACGCGCCACCTCAACCAACCCAATCGCTTCTATTTTTGCGTGGACGAGAGGTTTGGAACACCGTGGCAAACTCGATAACAATCAGGACCTCATCAAATTCTGCAACACTTTGGAGCAGGTTTGCATCGATACCGTTGAAAGCGGAAAAATGACTAAGGATTTGGCCATGCTCGTTAAACCAGAAGGATTGACCAGCGCAGATTATTTAACGACCGAGGATTTCCTTGCAGCCATCCAGGAAAATTTAGATAAAAAACTAGCTTAAGCATTTAAATTAAAGAAAAGACAACTGGAAACGGTTGTCTTTTTTTATAAGATAGTCAACGCGCACTAAAATAGGGCATGAATTTTTTCATTTACATACTCTTTTGCGGATCTACGTTACTGCTCGCATTCTTGCTTTTGGTCAATCCGCAAAAAGTAAATACTAAGGGCAACTTGTGGCTAGGGATGTTTGTCTTTTCTCTTTTTTTACTTACGGTAGAAGAAGCGCTAGAAATCTCACATCATACAATCAATGAAACACTCTTAAGCTTTATAACGCTTGCCTGTTTTGTGGTCGCCCCGGTTTTCTTCTTAAGCGTCTGCTATTTCATCGCTCCAGAAAGGAAATGGAAAAAGACCAACTTTCTTCACTTCGGTTTTGCTTTTGTCATGTTGCTCTCAGTGCTGCTGAGTATGATCGAAAATGCGCCGGATAATGACGATACGAGTCCCGAATTAAAAAAGACTATTTCTCTGGTTTTCAACCTCATTTGCTGCACGCAACTCTTCCTTTATGTAGTGGTTTCTTATCGCAAAATAGTAAACCATCGCAAACACATCCGATTATATAGTTCGTCAGTCGAAAATATCGATTTGAAGTGGCTGCAATATATTGGTATTGGCGTAGTCCTAATGGCATCTGTATGGGCATTGGAAATCCTGTTAGGACTTTCCGAAACCAATGTGCTCTTTGACACCTTAAGCAATATCGCTTACCTTTTCGGAATCTTGCTCATTGCCTACCATGCTATGAAGCAGAAAGAAATCTATCCATTTAGCGACATTGAAAAAAATGAAATTCTTGAAATAGTATCTGAAATCGAAATGCCTGTTGAAAACCGAAAGAAATTAGTTTCGGATGACAAGCTTGAAGAAATTAAAAATGCACTTATGCAATTGATTGCGACCGAAAAGCCTTATCTCGATTGTGAATTGAGCCTAGTTAAATTAGCACAACAAATGAACCTCTCCACCCATTTGTTATCGTATACCATCAATACTGGTTTTGATGAGAATTTTTACCAATTCATCAACCGCTATCGCATTGATGAAGCCAAAAAAATGGTTCTTGACCCGCAGATGGGTCATCTGAATTTGGTGGGAATTGCTTTTGCAGTGGGTTTCAACTCCAAGACCGCCTTTAATACTGCTTTCAAAAAAGCCACTGGCCAAACTCCGTCTGAGTTCAAAAAAAGCACACTGCTACCAGATCCTGTACTTTAATTGCGTACGGTTTTATCAATCCGGACTTTCAATACTCGTCGATTGCTAATATTTGCCTCGAATTTTAATCCTAAAAACGATGTGCAACACAAAATTTTATTTCAGAAAATTAACAAGTCTAATTTCCCTTTCATTGGCGTTGGCAATTTTGCAATCTTGCTCGAACCACGACAAACAAAAAATCACACCAACAACTTTCTTACTCACAGAAACGAAAGTCGCTTTTGCAACGCACCAATTGACGGCATACACTACGAATGCCAACACCAAGTACCTGGTCGTTTTTGAATCTGGTCTTGGAGACGACCATGAAGTATGGAACCAAAAAAACATCGCAGCTACCATCGCTCCTTTTGCCGATGTATTGCTTTACGACCGCTCGGGATATGGAAAATCGAGTGTCAACTCCGAACCGCGAAATATCGAAAAACTGACCACAGAGCTTGAGACCGTAATCGACCATTTGGCAAATGGACGGAAAGTAGTACTTGTGGCCCATTCGCTTGGTGGCATGGTCATTCGAGATTACGCGATCAAAAATCCAGAAAAGACGGCGGCTTTGCTTTTTGTCGACAGTTCACACGAATTATACAACAATCCCACTCAAGAAGTGGAAGATTTGATTTATAATACTTTACTGGACGCTTATGGCCTACATTTCGGAGCCACGATGGAGGCGCGCGAACTCGTTGAAGACGCTCAGTATATGACAACTTTAAGTCATTTGCCAAATGTTCCCGTCATTGCCTTGACGAGCATGAAAATTGATGCCGAACACGATGCAGCCGACAGACAACTATGGTTCGATTCAAAGGAAGCGCTAAGGCCCGGCGTAAACGATTTCACACACATCACGACCATTAGGTCAGGGCATTACATCATGTTGGATGAACCGCTTCTGGTTTTAAACAGCATTCAGGCACTTTTAAACAAACTTCCCTAATCGGTCTGCGTTCATATAATAACATTTCTTTAACAACTGTCGCGGTAACAAAACTTAATTTTACCGGTCTTAGGTCGTAATCAATCAAACAAATCATGCAAATCAGACAAAAGTATCTCAGCCTGTTCTTATTTTTACTACTATTCCAGTTCAGTTTTTCACAACAAAAATTCACGCTCAGCGGCACCATCGCCGATTCCCAGAACAACGAGACCTTAATTGGTGTCAATGTCACCATCCCAGAGCTCAAAACCGGTGTCACAACCAACGAATACGGATTCTATTCGATCACCGTACCCAGCGGGACTTACACTGTTCAAATTAGCTTCGTTGGCTACCAAACCGTCGAACAATCCATTGCGCTTGACAAAAATACCAAACTCAACTACAAACTTTCGGGCGAGGAAGAGCAACTCCAGGAAGTTGTGGTCACAGACAACCGCAAAGCCACCAACATCCGCAAGGCCGAAATGAGTGTCAACAAACTCTCGATCCAATCGATCAAGAAAATGCCGGTGGTGATGGGCGAAGTGGATGTGCTCAAATCGATCCTATTGTTGCCTGGCGTTACCAATGCAGGCGAAGGCGCTTCGGGTTTCAACGTACGCGGTGGCGGTGCCGACCAAAACCTGATCCTGCTCGATGAGGCCAATATCTTCAATTCGTCGCACGTCTTTGGGTTCTTTTCGGTATTCAACCCTGATGCAATCAAGGATTTGAAACTCTACAAAGGCGGCATTCCGGCACGTTACGGCGGACGCGCGTCGTCTGTTCTCGATATTTACCAGAAAGACGGCAGCAGCAAGGGTTTCCACGTCAATGGCGGTATCGGATTGGTATCGAGTCGTTTGCTGGCCGAAGGCCCAATCGTGAAAGACAAAGGTTCATTCCTGGTGGGCGGACGCGCCTCGTATGCGCATCTGTTCCTTAAACTCACCGACAATAAAAATGCGGCGTACTTTTACGACCTCAACGCCAAACTCAGTTATAAGCTCAACCCCAACAACAGCCTGTATCTTTCTGGATATTTTGGGCGTGACTTGTTTAGCCTGTCGGAGCAGTTCGAGAATGTGTACGGCAATGCGACGCTCAATTTGCGCTGGAACCATTTGTATTCAGACAAGTTGTTCTCTAACCTATCGCTCATTTATAGCGATTATTATTACGGTTTGGATTTGGATTTCATCGGATTCAAATGGGATTCGGGCATCAAGAACTACAACATCAAATACGATTTCAAGAATTATATTTCGGATAACTTCAAGCTCAATTATGGCGTGAATGCGATTTATTATGCGTTCAATCCCGGAACTTTGAAACCATCCAATGCCGATTCGGGTATCAACTACGACCAACTCGAACGCAAGCACGCTTTCGAACCGGCGGCTTACATCGATGCCGAACAGAACATTTCTAAAAAAATCTCCTTGTACTACGGGCTCCGTTACAGTTTGTTTTACCGACTCGGGGAAACCAATTCGAATATTTACGCCAACAATGAAGCCGTAGTTTTCAATCCCGTATTCCAGATTTATGAAAAAGCAAAACCCATCGCAAGTACCTATTACGGCAAAAACAAAACCATCGCCGATTACAATTACCTCGAGCCACGCGCCGCCATTGCTTACCAATTCAACGACAACAACTCGATCAAGGCGAGCTACAACCGCATGGTGCAATACCTGCAACTGATTTCTAACACTTCTTCGCCAACACCGCTAGATATCTGGACACCGAGTGACCAGTTCATCAAGCCGCAGATTGCCAATCAGGTCGCGCTGGGTTTCTTCCGCAATTTCAAGGACTCCGAATATTCGCTCGAAGCCGAAACCTTTTACAAGAAAATAGACAACCGCCTCGACTACATCGACGGTGCCGATTTGATTGCCAACAAAGCCCTCGAACAAATCCTGCTCAACGGCGAAATGCGTTCCTACGGACTCGAGCTCATGCTGCGCAAGAACGAAGGCCGCCTCAACGGTTGGATTTCCTACACTTTATCCAAATCGCAACAGCGCACGCCAGGCAGGAACGCCAATGAACCCGGCATCAACAACGGCCAATGGTACAGTTCGGTTTACGACAAACTGCACAACCTGGCCGCAACCGCTTCCTACAAATACACTGAGAAATGGAGTTTCGGGGCGAACTTCGCCTTGCAATCGGGCCAACCGGTCACCTACCCCAACGCCCAATACAAATACCAAGGTCTCACGATCCCGAATTACGGACAACGCAACGAAAATCGCCTGCCCGCTTACCACCACCTCGACTTATCGGCCACACTGACGCCACGCAAAAACATCGGTCGCAAATGGCAGTCAGAATGGGTTTTTAGTTTGTACAATGTGTACAACCGTGCGAATGCCGCATCGATCAGCTTTAGGCAGAATTACAGCAACGGCAACAACGAAGCCTTGCGCCTATCCATTTTTGGGGTTGTTCCCGGAATCAGTTATAACGTTAAATTTTAAAATATGAACAAATATATCCTCCTTCCGCTTCTGCTTATTGTCTTCGCCTCTTGCGAAAAAGCCATCGGCGTTGACCTTGAAACTGCCGCACCCAGGCTCGTCGTAGATGCCGCCATCAATTGGGAGAAAGGCACCGACGGTAAAGAGCAGCATATCAAACTATCCACGACGACCGGTTATTTTTCGGCGATAATCCCAACAGTTTCGGGCGCCACGATTGTCGTGCGCAACAGTGCCAATACCGAATTCCCTTTTACCGATTCGGGCAATGGCGATTATGTCTGTACTAATTTTGAACCCGTAATAGGCGAAACCTACACACTGACCATAAATCTTAACGGCCAGACCTACACCGCATCCGAAACGCTGATTGATGTGCCGCCAATTGATAAAATTGAGCAAAAAACCGAAACAGGCTTTGGCTCAGAAGATGACCGCATCGACGTCAAGACTTTTTTTACCGATCCAGCCAATACCAACGACTTTTACATGACACGTTACCAGACCAACATCAATGCGATTCCAGCCTATGGAGTTACCGATGATGAGTTTTTCCAGGGTAACCAGGTCTTTGACCTTTATCTCAACCCAGACATCAAGCAGGGTGATGTGATTGCCATTAGACTTTACGGTATTTCAGAGCAGTATTTCAATTATATGTCGATACTAACCTCTATAGTAGGCGGCGGCGGACCTTTTGCAACTGCGCCGGCTACATTGCGAGGCAATGTGCGCCATGTGGGCAATCCCAACGATTTGGTTTTGGGCTATTTCAGCTTGTCGGAGATTGACAAACGGACGTACATCGTGTATTGACAACAACGGCATCTTTCATTACTTTTACCTCTCACAATTCAACATTCAACATTTAAAATGTCATCCCACCACATCGTCCGTGACGACCAGGAACCCGCGCTTATCATAGCCAACGGCGCCGCTTGCACCAGCGAGTTGCTCGGGCAGTTGCTTGAATGGTCGCCGCTTGTCGTGGTTTTGGATTCGGCAATCAAACGCGTCAATGCACTCGGCATCAAGGTTGACGTTTTATTGGGTGATTTCGACGATGGATTCGATGCGCATGAATTCGTGCGTTCGCAACATCCGGTTGAAATCGTTTTCACGCCCGACCAGGAAAAAACCGACCTTGAAAAGGCCATCGAATACCTGATTGAAAGGAAAATCCCTGCCGTCAATGTCATTTGGGCCACCGGACGTCGTGCCGATCACACACTCGCCAACCTGACCAACCTCGCGCGTTACCG
>JAKQJQ010000237.1 GCA_029561105.1 Bacteroidota bacterium | reverse complement strand
ACGACCGATTGATTGCCCATGCTTACAACGCAATTGGCGTGATCTACGACGAGTTCTCAGAGTCAAAACGTGCGGTTGAATTTTACCAAAAGGCGCTTTTGTACGCCGATAAGACCGATGACAACCAGCTCAAGAATTGGGTGTACGGCAATTTGGGGAGTGCGTATTACTTTAATAATATCGACGTACAAAAAGGCATTGACTATTACAAACATTCGCTTGAATTTGCAATCAAAACCAAAGACAAGATACAGATCACCTATGCCAAGCTCAATATTGCGAGTGCTTATTTTTCTATTGACGATTTCAAGTCGGGTATCCGATACGTCAATGAGGTTAGGATTTACGTGAACTCCAAAGGCCAGGAAGAAGCCCGATTTACGCTCAATTCCCTGTCAGGTATCTACAATAGTTATATGGGCAAGCGCGAACTGGCCGAAGCGTATTTTGCCAAAGCGGTGTCTATCGCCGAGGAAAACGAAATGAATAATTACCTGGTCAATGTGTACGACAATCTCGCCGAACACTACCAGAAATACCACGATAATGCGTTAGAAAAGCAATACCGCGACAAACGCGAGGCACTGCACAAGATTGTGTATTCTGAAGAGCGTAAGAAAGCGCTTGAAAATTCGGCTATCCAGATTGAGCTCGACGAATACAAAATCCAGCTCGAGCGCATTGAACTCGAAAATGAGATGCAGTTGCAGAAATTGCACGAATCCAAATTGGTGGCGATACTATTCATCGTGATTTGCGTGATTTTATTGGTATTGATCTTTACCTTATACAGAACCAACGTGTACCGCAAGAAAATCAACGGCGAATTACTAAAGGCCAACGTTGGTTTGAAACAGGCGATGGAGAAAGCCGAAGAAGCCTCGAAACTCAAAACCCAATTCGTATCGACGATCACCCATGAATTGCGAACGCCTTTGTATGGCGTGGTTGGAATCACAAACATGATTTCTGACGAGCATCCCGAGTTGTCTAACAGCACGCACCTTACTTCGCTTAAGTTTTCGGCCAAATACCTGTTATCGCTGGTCAATGATATCCTGCAGATGAACAAGATCGAAGAGAAACGCATCGTGCTGGAGAATGAACCTTTTGACGTACGCGAAGCCACGACGACCATTACCAATTCTGTACAGTACATCGCCAAGAACAACAACAACGAACTCATCATCGAAATCGACGAGAGAATCCCGAGGCTGATTATCGGCGATAAATTGCGATTGTCGCAGATCATGATGAACCTTACCAGCAACGCACTCAAGTTTACCAAAAACGGTACGGTGCGCGTGGCTTTGAACCACATTAAAACCATCAAGGATTTTCACTACATAGAATTTAAGGTCAGTGACAACGGCGTTGGGATTGCGCCTGCCGACCAGGGCAAGATCTTTGACATGTTCGTACAGGTGAGCCGCAAGGACGAAGATTATCAGGGAACCGGACTCGGACTGGCTATTGTAAAGAAACTCGTAGAGTTATTTGGGAGCAAGATCTATCTCGAAAGCAAGGTCAATGAAGGCACCACTTTTACTTTCACCATTGGGTTTGAGGCCAAACAACTTACAGAAGAAGAACACATCAACAACATCAACGTGATTTTCACAGTTCAGGAAAACCTGCGCATTCTTGTGGTAGAAGACAACCGCATCAACCAAATGGTCACCCAAAAGATTATGGACAAGCAACAGGTGAAATGCGATATGGTTTCTGACGGGCTCGAGGCGATAGAAATCCTCAAGGAAAAACAATACGACATCATCCTCATGGACATCAATATGCCGGTTATCAACGGTTTTGAAACCAGCAGACGAATCAGGAAGATGGGTATCACTACCCCGATCATCGCCCTTACTGCTTTTGATAAGGAAGAAGTCGCCCAGGAAGCAGAGGAAGTTGGTATCGATGACATCATCATCAAGCCGTTTGAGCCGGCCAGCCTGTTCCAGGTGATTCAGAAGGTAATCCTAAAAAGCAAAAACGCCGGTTAATACCAGCGTTTTTTGTTTTGCTTAGAAGCGTTAGACTTACGCGATTTGTGCGCGCCGCCACTGCGGTTGGAGTTTTTTTGAGGTGTAGGTGCCGTTTCCTCAGATGGGCTGCCTTCGTGCCACGGGTACGGATGGTCGGCAATGACCGTTACGTCTACCTTTATGAGTTTTTGGATGTCTTTCCAGTAAGGCGCTTCATCTTTGCTGCAGAAAGAGATGGCGACGCCGCTACTTCCGGCGCGTCCGGTTCTTCCGATTCGGTGAACATAAGTCTCGGGAATGTTCGGTAAGTCAAAGTTGATGACATACGGCAACAAGTCAATATCGATACCGCGTGCGGCAATATCGGTCGCGACCAAAACACCCACTTCCTTGCTTTTGAATGCATCGAGCACGCGTTGGCGCGCGTTCTGTGATTTGTCTCCATGTATGGCTTCGGCAGCAACGCCTTTCTTGCGCAGTGATTTCACGACATTGTCGGCACCGTGTTTGGTACGCGAAAACACGAGTACGTCGTGCAGTTTTTCGTTGCGGATCAAATGATATAAGAGGTTTCGTTTTTCGCCTTTTTCTACGAAATAGAGACGCTGTTCTACTTTTTCGGCAGTCGATGAAACCGGAGTAACAGTAACCGACGCAGGATCTTTGAGAAACATTTCGGCCAATTCACGGATGGCAATCGGCATGGTGGCCGAGAACAATAGTGTTTGGCGGTTGTCTGGTGTAAGCTTGACAATTTTCTTGACATCGTTTACGAAACCCATATCGAGCATCTGGTCGGCTTCGTCCAATACCAAATGGTGCAGATGGTCGAGGTTGATAAATCCTTGTTTGTGCAAATCGAGCAATCGGCCGGGAGTGGCAATCAAAATATCGACGCCTTTTTTGAGTTGGTCTACCTGCGGCACCTGAGAAACACCGCCAAAAATGGTCAATTGCCTAAGGTTGGTGTATTTGCCATAAGTGTCGAAACTCTCTCCGATTTGTACGGCGAGTTCGCGCGTTGGCGTTACGACCAGAGCGCGGATTTGTTTGGCTTTGTTGGACGAGCCAACGATGCGGTGCAAACTATGGATAATCGGGATGGCAAACGCGGCGGTTTTTCCGGTTCCGGTTTGTGCGCAGCCTACAAGGTCACGGCCTTGTAAAACAATGGGTATGGCTTGTTCCTGGATGGGAGTAGGTTGGGTGTAGCCTTCTTCAAATACGGCTCTTTGGATACTTTTTGAAAGTGATAAATCTTCGAATAACATAAATTAAAATAGGGACCCAATTCTGATATTGGATTCGCGGGCAAAGATAGGCTAATTAAATTAAACCCGATATCACCTCAAAAATGAACCTGGATGTTGCGCAGTATGCCTTCTGACGGATCGTTGGCTTTCATGAAATCGGTGACGAGGTAGCCAATGAGCTTGCCAATGAGGTGGTTGTTTTTTTCTTCGCCCAAATCGGGTGCGCCTTCGCAGATGTGCAGGTAGGCGGCGTTTTGGCTCTTGCCAAAATAGTGGATGAACTGCCGCAATTGCTCGATAGAAAAGCCGCTTAGGGTCATGGCGCTACTGGCAATATTGGGTATCGCATCGAGGTCGATTTCAATCCCAAAACAGTCGTCCTTAATAAAGGCAAACGACTTGGCCATTTCCTCATCAAAGTTCTTTTGCCTGCGAATGGCAATTTCGTCGTAGGTGTTGAAACGCACGCGGTTGTGAATTTTTTTGATGGTGCTCAAAACTTTCTTGGAAGTATAGTTCTCGTGCAATCCGAAGATAAAATATTTGCCCAGGAAGCCTTCCTCAAAAGCGTAGGAGAAACCGTTGCCGCTGTGTCGGCCTTCGAGTATCCTGAAGTCAGAATGTGCGTCGAAGTTGATGGCATTGATGGGTTTTCCTTTGGCGAGCGCCGTGCCTTTGATATTTCCGTAGGCGTTGTTGTGCCCACCGCCGATTACGATTGGTATTTTACCGGCCTTGACAATGGTGCAGATGATGTGCGCCACTTCCATATCAATCTTTACGACGGTATCGCTGAGTTTTTTGCGGTCTTGGATTACCGAGAAATCGAGGTCTTTGACTTCATCCATTTCCTGGCTCACGTCGAGCTGGCCCAAGACCAGTAATTCGTGGCCTTTGGAGAATTGGTTGTATTGGATATTCGCTATGCTTTTGATGGCGCTTTCCCAGGCCGAAGCTGCTCCAGGTCGGCCAAAATTAGCGCGGATGCCGATGTCCTCGGGAATGCCAAAAAGCACATAGCGCGCGGGGCAATCCTGTAGGAATTTAACGGTGTCGGTGTTTTTAGGGACCGTGAGCATTTTCTCTCCAAACTTGATTTCGCCGCTTCGGTGGTTGGTGATTTTAGCCAGTTCGTTGATGTGGAACGGAATCAATTTATCCATAAAAACCAATTTTTAACATTTGAGTTAATATAATGTTACAAACTTACATTATTACGGCAAATGTTATTATTTTTGTTAAAACAATATATAAAAATAATTATGGAAAATCAGAAAAGCAATTCAAATTTGAAAGCCGTCATTGCGATACTGGCAGTGCTGCTAATCGGAAGTTTGGTTTATATTTTTAAAATGACTTCGGATGCAAAATCTTTGCAAACCGAATTGACTAAAACCACCTCGGATAAAGAATCTGTAATGAAAGATTTAGAAGCACTCAAAGCCACTTACGATGCTGCGATTGCCGAAAATACCTCCATGTCGGATGAACTCATTGCCGAAAGGGAAAAAGTAGTCAACCTGATGGCCGAACTTAAAAAATCAAAAGGAGATGCTGCTTCTATGGCCAAGTATAAAAACCAATATTTTGCATTAGAGAACAAGATGAAAGGCATGATGGCCGAAATAGAACAGCTTAAAAAAGACAATACAACCTTGACTACGCAACGCGACAGTACTGTAATGGTGCTCGGCGAGGCCAAGAAATACAACGAAGTGTTGGTTGGTCAAAATGAAGAGTTATCTAAAACGGTAGAAATCGCATCAAAACTCAACGTTTCTAACCTGAAAACGGCAGCTTACAAATTGAGAAGTTCAGGAAAGCAGATCGAAACAGAGAAAGCCAGAAAGGCCGACATCCTAAAAATCAGTTTCCGCATAGACGAGAACAAAGTGGCCAAGCAAGGTGACAAAGTATATTACGTACAGGTGATCGACAGCAAAAACAATGTGTTGGGCGAGAAAAAAACCGAGTCTTTTGGAGAAAATTCTTTGACTTACAGTTTTGCAACTACTGTAAAATACGAAAATAAATCGGTAGAAGTTAGCCAGGATTTACCCGGAGCCAATTTTGAAAAAGGCTTGTATTTCGTTAATGTATTCGATAAAGGCGAATTGGTTTCTAAGTCAAGCTTCAGTTTGAAATAAGCCAATAGCACAAGAAAGTAAGGAACCTTTTTAGGTTCCTTTTTTTATGCGATAACTTTTCCGTCAATAATGACTTGCTCTATCAAATTGCTGCCAAAAGCATACGGCAACTGATAAAACGACGGGATCGCTTTGGTGATAATTACGTTGGCTCTCTTACCTACAGTGATGCTGCCGTGTGTTTGTGAAAGTCCCATCGCATAAGCGCCGTTGAGGGTTGCGGCATTGATGGCTTCCTCGGGCGTCATTTTCATTTTGATGCAAGCCGTAGCCACGACAAAGTTCATATTTCCCGAAGGCGTTGAACCCGGATTGAAATCGGTTGCCAAAGCCAACGGCAAACCGGCATCAATCATTTCGCGCGCGGGCGTATACGGGATGCTCAGGAAATAGGAGCAAGAGGGTAGCGCAACAGGCATGGTGAGGGCACCTTTTAGGATTTCAATATCCTCTGGATTCATCACCTCTAAATGGTCTACACTCAGCGCTTTGTTTTTAACGCCAACGCCAACGCCGCCAATCGCATTGAATTGGTTGACGTGGATTTTAGGAACCAAACCGTGTGCAAGACCGGCTTTGAGGATTTCGTCGGTTTGCCCGATAGAAAAATAACCGGTTTCACAAAACACATCAATGTATTCGGCGAGGTTTTCGGCAGCGATTCTCGGAATCATTTCATTGACGATCAAATCGATATAACCTTGTTGGTTTTGTTTGTATTCGATAGGGAACGCGTGTGCGCCAAGGAAAGTCGCCTTTATTGCAACCGGATAATTCTGTTTGAGCTTTTGGATGACGCGCAACATTTTCATCTCATCCTCAACCGATAGCCCGTAACCCGATTTGATTTCTACCGCGCCCGTTCCCAACGCCATCACCTCTTCAAGTCGTGTTTTGGATTGGTTGTAAATTTCATCTTCTGTAGTCTCGTGCAGCTTTTTAGCCGAATTGAGGATGCCGCCGCCGCGATTGGCAATCTCTTCATAAGTCAATCCGTTGATGCGGTCTACAAACTCCTGTTCGCGATTTCCGGCATAGACAATATGGGTATGGCTGTCGCACCAAGCGGGAAGAACAAATTTACCGTTGGCGTCGATGGTTTTATCAGCATTTATTTTGGGGCAATCGGCCATGGTGCCAAATGCGGCGATTTGATCATCTTCTAGTAACAAGTAAGCGTTTTCGATGGCGGGCAACCTAGCCATTTCTGCTCCCGAAACCTTATCAACATTGGTTTTACGTACCTGTAACAATCCTTTAATATTGGTAATAAGCGTTTGCATGGCGATTTTTTTGTAAATGTAAACGGGTTTTTTAAAAACTCCTATCTTTATGACAAATTATTGCCTACGTGAAGCGAATCAAATACAAGGAAGTCAGAAAAGTCCAACCCAATTATTACGAGTATACCGGAATCCATAAGGACGAGCCCGTGGAGATGCAGCTTTTTGTGTATGATGACGCGGGTTATGAAGAATACAAGAAAGTGTCCTTGCAGCGCGTCAAAAAGGAAATTGAAGACCAATTGCAAGCCGACGATGTGAAGTGGCTCAATATCCACGGCTTGCATGACGTCGAGCTTATTAAGGAAATAGGTGAAATGTTACTGCTCGAACCGTTCATCGTGAGTGACATCCTCAACGTGTCGCGACGCAGCAAGATGGAAGAACTCGATGACGTATTGTTTTTCAGTATCAAATCGGTACTGCCGGGCAATGACAATGATATGATCCGCACCGAGCAGATCAGCTTTATACTCAAAGACAATTTATTGGTGTCGTTTCAAGAGAAGAAGAGCGATTTCTTTACGCACATCCGCGAACGCATCAAGACCCATAGTGGTATTGTGCGCAAGAAAAAGAACGATTACCTGCTGTATCTTTTGCTCGATGCCGTGATGGAAAATTTCTACATCACCATTGAGTTTTACGAAGACCAGATTGAGGATTTGATGGTCGAATCCAAATCGAGCGACAACCCAGAAGTATTGGTGCGTATAGAAAAAAACAGAGAAACTATTAACTATTTAAAGCGTTCAATACTACCGTTACGCGACGCTTTGTTCAACCTCAAAAGCGTCCAGGACGACGACCAGTTTGACGGGATTGAAAAAACAAATTACACTTTTTTCGCGCGGCTGCACCAAAAAGCGCTCGAGTTGCTTGAACAGGTAGAATACGATATGAATACGCTTGACAGCGCGTCGAGTTTTTATTTTTCGTCGCAAAGCCATCGCATGAATGAAATCATGAAAATACTCACGGCGGTTTCGGTAATCTTCATGCCGCTTACCTTTATCGTGGGTGTTTACGGGATGAATTTTGATGTGATGCCTGAATTGCGCTGGCAATACGGCTATTTTCTCGTGTTGGGCGCGATGTTCCTCATTGTACTGTTGATGGTCTTTTATTTCAGGAACAAGAAGTGGTTTTAACGGCTAGGCTTTAGTTTCAATAAAATCCCCTTGATTGAGGTCACGTTAAGCGGAAATTCAAGAAAAACGTGCATCAGACTCAAAGAACTCAACACAATAAAGCCCACCTTGAAATTATAGAGGTACAAGGCTACGCTTGCCAACCAAATAAAAAGAATAGT
>JAKQJQ010000221.1 GCA_029561105.1 Bacteroidota bacterium | reverse complement strand
TGATTTTCCGGATCCCGAATCGGCACTGCGCGATACACTCCAATAAAAAAAGCTCCGTTGTTTTAAACGGAGCTTTTTCATGATAAGCTGAATTAATAATATTTAGAAGCTTAACGCTAACCTTTAAGTTTCAGGGAATTTTTAGAAACCCTCACTACAAACATAACCAAAACGAAAACGTAATAGTCTTAAAATTCTATTAAAGTTTGAATTTTAACTTAAGGAGCCGGGAACCTGCTATCCGCTATATCTTTTACGGCTGCGCTGCGCCGCAAAAGGATACCGCTGCTATCAGGGCTAGGCATCCACGAAAAAGGCAAAATCAGGACAAAGTTTATACTTCATTGTTTTTAAAACCTATTTTCTTTCCAAAAAAAACCGTGACAATTTGACATTTTCGCCCAAATGGCAATACTTTTGCAATTCCCCGCGAAAAAATAATGTTTAAGAAAATATTTAAAGACAAACACCAAATGACAACCGAAAACACAGAACAGCAACAAGAACTGGATGATGCGACCATTGAAAACAATGCGAACGGCGAGCAGCTCATCGTTGAGGAACTGTCGGCAGAGGAGCAATTAGCCCAGGACCTTGCCAAAGAAAAAGACAAATTTCTGCGTCTTTTTGCCGAATTCGAGAACTATAAGAAACGTACCACTAAAGAGCGAATCGATCTTTTCAAGACTGCCAACCAAGATGTTTTACAAGCCTTGCTGCCAATTTTAGACGATTTTGACAGGGCGTTGGCAGAAATCAAGAAGTCGGAGGACGACGCGCTTATCAAAGGGGTCGAACTGATTTTCGACAAATTCAAAAATACCCTTACCTCAAAAGGACTCGAGGAAGTCGAAGTCAAGGCAGGTGATATCTTCAACGCCGATTTCGCCGAGGCCATCACACAAATTCCCGCGCCATCGCCCAACCTCAAAGGCAAAGTGGTCGATGTGATTGAAAAAGGGTACAAGCTCGGTGACAAAATCATCCGTTTCCCCAAAGTGGTCACCGGACAGTAAAATCGAAACAACAAGCAAACATGAAAAAAGATTTTTACGACATACTAGGCATTTCTAAAAATGCTTCGGAAGCCGAAATCAAAAAAGCCTATCGCAAAAAGGCGATTGAGTTTCATCCCGACAAAAACCCAGGCAACAAGGAAGCCGAAGAGAATTTCAAGCTTGCAGCCGAAGCCTACGAAGTTTTGAGCGATCCGCAAAAGAAAGCCAAATACGACCAATACGGTCACCAGGCGTTTGAAGCCGGTGGTTTTGGCGGCGGTCATCACATGAATATGGATGATATCTTTAGTCAGTTCGGCGATATTTTCGGAGGTGCGTTTGGAGGTGCGTTTGGCGGCGGCGGTGGAGGCCAACAACGCCGCGTAAAAGGCAGTAACCTGCGCATCAAGGTAAAACTTACTTTGCAGGAAATTGCCAACGGTGTCGAGAAAAAAATAAAAGTCAAACGCAAAATACAAGCGCCAGGCGTAAGTTATAAAACCTGTGGTACCTGTAATGGTCAAGGGCAGGTGATGCGTGTGACCAACACTATTTTAGGAAGAATGCAGTCGGCTTCTACCTGTCCTACTTGTGGTGGAGCGGGCCAAATTATCGACAAGAAACCTGCCAATGCCGATGCGCAAGGGATGATTCTTGAAGATGAAACGGTATCAATCAAAATCCCTGCTGGTGTAGTCGATGGCATGCAACTTAAGGTATCTAACAAAGGAAACGATGCGCCCGGAAACGGAATCGCAGGTGATTTGATTGTCGCCATCGAAGAAATCGAACATGAGTTCCTGAAACGCGAGGGTGAAAACCTGCACTACGATTTGTATATCAGCTTGCCCGAGGCGGTGCTGGGTATATCCAAAGACATCGAAGCCGTCAACGGAAAAGTCCGCATCAAACTTGAGGAAGGGATCCAATCGGGAAAAATACTCAGGCTTAAAGGCAAAGGCATCCCAAGCCTCAATGGCTATGGCAACGGTGACCTGCTTGTTCATGTTAACGTATGGACACCCAAGACCCTCAACAAGGAGCAAAAGCAGTTTTTTGAGAAAAATCTTATGGATGAAAACTTCGCCCCGCAACCCGAAAAAAGCGACAAATCTTTTTTTGAAAAAGTTAAAGATATGTTTTCATAAATTAAAAAATTATGCTACATTTGGATTGTTACTAGGTAACTAGTAATTTCTTTTTCATAGCAATTTTTCCCATCCTTGTGCAAATAAGGGTGGGTTTTTTTTGGTCAATATTGCTGCAAAGCAATCCGCTAAACTGAAAATTCGGATAAAGCTTTAATTCGAAAAGACGGAGAAGTTCTCGAAACCCTAACCGGATGAAATTTTTAAGAAAGAATGTAGTTTTTCTGCATCCCGAATTGAGCAAAATTGATTAGGGAGAAACCTTACGCCCCCTTCCCTAGAGACAAGATACGTTTTTTACCGATACCCGACTTGTAGAAAAACTGGAATTATACTTAAAGATTTTCTCTGATTCAAACATCTATTCTGTTTGGACTAGTACTAAGGTTACGCTGAAAACAAAATGTAACATTTTAAAACGCTTCGTATCTAATTCGTACTTTTACGCAACTCAAAAAACAAAAATGGGCAATATACTCGAAGTCAAAAAAGTAGTCAAACAGTACGGCGATTACGTCGCACTCAACGAAGTTTCCCTCTCTGTCCCCAAGGGCAGCATCTACGGATTATTGGGACCAAACGGCGCAGGGAAAACCTCACTAATCAGAATCATCAACCAAATCACCATGCCCGACCGCGGCGAAATCCTGCTCGACGGCGAACGGCTCAAACCCGAGCACGTGCAAAATATCGGCTATTTGCCAGAAGAGCGCGGTTTGTACAAATCAATGAAAGTAGGCGAGCAGTGTTTGTATCTGGCCCAACTCAAAGGCCTTTCGCATGCCGAAGCCAAGAAACAACTAACCTATTGGTTTGACCGCCTCGAAATCAGGGGTTGGTGGGACAAGAAAATCCAGGAGCTCTCCAAAGGCATGGCGCAGAAAATCCAATTTGTAGTATGCGTATTGCACCAACCCAAATTGCTGATTTTTGACGAGCCGTTCTCCGGATTCGATCCCGTCAACGCCAATCTAATCAAAGATGAAATCCTCGAACTCAAAAAGCAAGGCTCGACGATTATATTCTCCACGCACCGTATGGAAAGCGTCGAGGAACTCTGCGATGACATCGCCCTGATCCACAAATCCAACAAGCTCATAGAAGGCAAACTCGACGACGTCAAAAGGCAGTACCGAACCAACAGTTTTGAAGTTGGGATTTTATCAGATAACGTAGAAGGGCTCATGTACGACATCACCCAAAAATTCACCGTCGGGCAAACCCATTTCAAGTCGCTCAATGACGAGCTTAAACTAGAAATCCAGCTCGGCAATGCCAAACCCAATGAACTTTTACAGGTTTTGACTGGTCGCGGCCAAGTCACCCATTTCGTAGAAAAAATTCCGAGCGTCAACGACATTTTCATCAGAACAGTTAGCCAAAATTCTTAAAGCCATGAGCATCCTTACCCTAATTATCAAAAGAGAATTTATCGCCAAAGTCCGCAATAAGTCTTTTATTGTCATGACGTTTTTGAGTCCGCTGTTGTTCGTTGGGATTGCGGCCTTCGTAGGCTATCTCGGTTCGCTCAAGGCCGATGTCAAAACCATCGCCATCCACGACGAAACCGGCATTTTCGCCAAGGAGTTCAAGAACTCCGAAGAATACCATTACCTAGACCTTTCTGCCGTCGACACCAAAATATTAAGAGACAGCATCACCACAGAAGGTTACGCCGGGCTCATCCTAATCCCCAAGGCCACAGACATGAACCAACTTGAAAAAAAGGTACAGTTCATTGCCAACGACAGCCCAAGTTTGGGTTTCCTTTCAGACACCGAAGACGTGATCGCAAGAAAAATCACCCAAATCAACTTTGAAAACGCCAAACTCGACACACTTGCCATTAAAAATGCCCAAGCCAAAGTAGACATCAGCGTGGCCAAATCCTCCGGCGAAGCCACACTCAAAGGGCTCAACGAAATCAAGATCGCCATCGGCGGCGTGTTCGGCTACCTGATCATGATGTTCATTATCATCTATGGCAATATGGTCATGCGTTCGGTCATTGAGGAAAAAACCAACCGAATCATAGAGATCATCATCTCGTCGGTCAAGCCGTTCCAGCTCATGATGGGTAAAATCATCGGCACCTCGCTCGCCGGAGTCTTACAGTTTTTTATCTGGGCGTTATTGGGTATGGCGCTTATGTTCATCGCGTCGGCCTTCTTTGGCGTACAAGCCGGGCCAACGGCCAATGTCCCGCCAGAAATGATGGAGCAATCCGGCTCGATGGCGCAAATGTACCTCAAGGAAATGTGGAACCTCCCCATCGCTACGCTGATCTCCTGTTTCATACTGTATTTCGTTGGCGGTTACTTTTTGTACAGCTCATTCTACGCCGCCATTGGCGCCGCGGTAGACAACGAAACCGATTCGCAGCAATTCCTGTTACCCATCATCATGCCACTCATCCTGGGCGTTTACATTGGTTTTTTTACGGTCATCAACGATCCGCACGGTACGATTGCTACGGTATTTTCTATGGTACCGCTTACGTCACCCATCGTCATGCTCATGCGTATTCCTTTTGGCGTGCCTTGGTGGCAGCTCGTATTGTCTATTGTGATTTTATTCGGCACGTTTATACTGGTAGTATGGTTCGCATCAAAAATTTACCGTGTGGGCATTTTGATGTATGGGAAAAAACCAACCTGGAAAGAAATTTTCAGATGGATGAAATATTGATTGACAATGGATAATAGACAATGGAATATGATTTGAAGCCGGGAACCTGCTTTCCATTGCAATCTTTCGACAAAAAGACATTTCCCTGCGTTGCACTCCGGGCAATACTTTTTGCAAAAGGATTTCCATTGCAATCAGGGCTAGGCACCCGTCCACGCAACAGCTTATCTTAATCATTCCCTAAAACGTTTCCCGCTAAAGCAATTCTGACTAACTTGCAACAAGAATTAAGTTACCGATAATTATCAATTACCCATTATCCATTATCCATTATCAATTAAATAAATGTCCAAAATCCTCATCATAGAAGACGAAATCTCCATCCGGCGTGTCTTAATCAAAATCCTTTCCGAGGAAAACAACACCTATAAAGTAGAAGACGCCGAAGACGGCAGCCAGGGTTTCGAGAAAATCAAGAACACCGATTACGACCTGGTTTTATGCGACATCAAGATGCCCAAGATGGACGGGATCGAACTGCTCGAAGCGGTCAAGAAAATCAAACCAGAAATCCCCATGGTCATGATTTCTGGCCACGGCGACATGGAAACCGCCATCCACGCCATGAAACTCGGCGCTTTTGATTACATCTCCAAACCGCCCGATCTGAATCGCTTGCTCAACACCGTACGCAACGCTTTAGACAAAAAACAACTTGTCGTAGAGAACAAAATCCTCAAGAAAAAAGTCAGCAAGAACTATGAAATGATCGGCGAGTCGGATGCCATCAACCAGATCAAACTCATGGTAGAAAAAGTGGCGCCCACCGAAGCGCGGGTATTGATCACCGGTCCAAACGGTACGGGAAAAGAGCTCGTGGCGCACCAATTGCACGAGAAAAGCGAGCGCGCCAACTTCCCGCTCATTGAAGTGAACTGCGCCGCAATCCCAAGTGAACTTATAGAAAGCGAGCTTTTCGGCCACGTCAAAGGCGCGTTTACCTCGGCCGTTCGCGACCGTGCCGGAAAATTCGAGGCAGCCGACGGTGGCACCATCTTCCTCGACGAAATCGGTGATATGAGCCTGGCCGCTCAAGCCAAGGTTTTACGAGCACTCCAGGAAAATCTCATCCAAAGGGTAGGTGCCGATAAAGACATCAAGGTCAATGTGCGAGTGATTGCAGCCACCAATAAAAACCTTAAGACCGAAATTGCCGAAGGCCGTTTCCGCGAGGATTTGTACCACAGGCTCGCAGTCATCTTAATCAAGGTTCCGGCGCTCAATGACCGCCGCGACGACATTCCGGTGTTGATTGAACATTTTACAGAAAAAATCGCTTCAGAACAGGGCAACGCGCGCAAATCGTTCTCGGCTTCGGCGGTTAAATTGCTGCAGGAATACGATTGGACCGGTAACATCCGTGAACTGCGCAATGTGGTTGAACGGTTGATTATTCTTGGCGGGAATGAGATTTCTGAAAGTGATGTGCAGTTGTTTGCGAGCAAGTAATTGAGTCGAAAGAGGAAAGTCGAAAGTCGAAAGCCCAAAGAGAAGAATTGCGCGCTTCACAATAACAATTAACCAAACAAGTAACTATTGAGAAAACCAGTCAATCGAGAAAATAACAAAGGCCAATCGATGGCTTTCGACTTTTAACCTTCGACTTTTGACTTTCGACCTTCGACTTTTAACTTTCGACCTTCGACTTTTAACTTTTCACGATAAAAAATGAACCTAAAAAAAATACACCCCAACCTTCAAAAAGCGCTTACAGAAAACGCGCTCACCGAAGCCAACGAAATCCAATCGGCTACATTCTCTACGATTAAAAGTGGTGCCGACTGTGTTGTGATTGCGCCCGAAGGTTCTGGCAAGACCACCACGATTGTCATCAACGTGATCCAAAGACTCGAGAAAGCCGTGGGCGAAAGTACGCGGGCACTCATTATAGTAGAAGACAAGGAAAAAATGCTTGAAATGGCCGCAATGTTCAAGACGTTTGGCAACTACACCGATTTGCGTGTCTACGGTGTCAACGAAAAAGGCGACACCGATTTCGACAAAAACCATATATCGCTTGGTCTCGACGTGCTCATTGGTACGCCAACCAAAATCAACCAGTTGTTCTCTACGGCGGGCTTTAATATGAATACGATTAAGATGTTCATCGTAGACGACGCCGACCGCTTGTTTCGCAACCGCATGGACGCAATTGTACAACGATTGTCAGACAGCGCCGAGAAGACCCAGCGCCTCTTTTTTGCATCGGCCGCGACCGAAAAAGTAGAGCTGCTCGCCGACAAGATCATGCTCGAACCGACTTTTTTTGAAACCGAAGAAGACGAATAGAAACGCCTTACGGTTTAAATACTTAAAAAACTAGAAAAATGGGATTGATTAAAATATTTTCGGGAAGTGAAATCCTGGCGCGCTCCCTAAAGGAGAAAATAGAAGCCGCAGGTGTAGCTGTGGTGCTCAAAGACAACATCCAATCCGGGCGTTTGGCTGGTTTTGGCACCAGCGACCTCGCCGTAGAATTGTTTATCGAGCAAAACAGTTACTCAAAAGTGCACACGGTGATCGAAAACTTTAGAATGAGTATTTAAGATGAGAACAGCAATAGAAACCCCAAGATTGTTACTGCGCCAAATCGTTGCATCCGACGATGCAGGAATGTTTGAACTGGATTCCGACCCGGACGTGCACTTGTTCCTGGGGAAAAATCCGGTGACGAGCATTGAGCAAAGCCGTGAAATAATTGCTTCACTGCAACAACAATATCTTGACAACGGCATCGCCAGATGGGCGGTCATCCTTAAGGAAACCGGCGAATTCATTGGTTGGTCGGGTCTTAAATTAGAGCGCAACGTCAACGGCCACGAACGGTTTTACGACCTGGGTTATCGGTTCATCAAAAAACACTGGGGCAAAGGTTACGGTTTTGAGTCGGCAAAGGCTTTTGTCGACTTTGGCTTCAATGAAATGAACCTCGATACCATTTGTGCGTCATTTGAACACGGGAACACAGGCTCGCAGCGCATCATGGAAAAATGCGGGATGCATTTCGTCAATGATTTCCTTTACGAGGACAAGCATGAAAAGGTGATGTGTTCTTGGTATGAGATCAAGAATCCCAACGCGAAAAGCAATAAGTAAAAAAAGACTGTCGGTGGACAGTCTTTTTTGTTAGGGGAGTTTGACGCCGGGGTTTAATCCGAAGCTGGGATAATCGATATCCCAATAAGTTCTTTTACCGAGCTGCCCTGGCGACGCGAAATAGTAGTAGGATGCTACGTCAAACCGTTGCAAGGGCTGTTTTAATGGCTATTGCTTTTTTTCAAGAGCCATACAGTCATTGTATTTTTTAAAGAATGGGATCAGCGCTTTTTTTGTGTAGACAAGGTCGGCCAGGTCTTTATAAGATATGGCGTTACATTTCAAATGTTTAAACAATTCTCGTTTGTATTCATTGTCTTCATATACACTCTCTTCATAACCAGGCAATGTTTCACTATCGCTTTTATCCAGATAGCGCAAGTACAGCAACTGCTTGGCAGGCAAATCCTTAGTGTCGTAAAAATATTTGGTAATATTGCCGTATACAAATACATAAAGGTTAGCATCTCCTTTTTCAAGGATTTTAAGCCATACGGTAACCTTTTCCCATTTTGGGAATCTGTCATATGATAGAAAACGCGTTTGCACATCAGATCGCTCTATATCAACCACACAACGTTTGTAAGCCACAAAATTGTAAATCCCCATCTCCTGAACGTCGGCTACTGTTTTTTTGGTCAATATAGAATCAGTATCATCGGTTTTAAAATAGAACTGCGTAGGGTTGAAAGTCCAATCTGCCCTTTTGATCAAGCATTCTGTTCTACTCCCGTTATTGTCCACAAAATAGCCTTTCTTGAAAGGTTGTGTGTGGCCTGCGGTACAAAAACAGAGTAAAAGGAAGTACGGTAAAAACGGTTTCATTGTCATTTTTCTATGTTGAAGCAAATGCATTCAAATTGCGATTGAACAATTGATGTACGGTTACAATTTGGTCAAAAAACCAAAAAAGAACAGATCTTTTACACCCAGCCAAATTGTATCCTCAAGCGAACGCGAAAAGCAATAAGTAAAATGAATGTCGTGGGACAGTCATTTTTTTAGAGGATTTTAAAGCCAAGGTTCAGTCCTACCGACGAGTAACCAATATCCCATGAAAGCCGTTCGCTGAGTTGTCGCGAAAAGTTGTATTTGAGTTCTCCGCTAAAACGTTTGTAGCCATATCCTACGCCGATTGCAAAATTGTTTCTGCTGCTGATATTCATTTTGTCGGCAGCGTTTGCCAGGCCTTCGGTATTCGTAAATTCCAGGGTTCCTCCGTTTGAGAGATCAATGACATAAGAGGCGTTTACAAAAACGCGTGACGCACTGTTGATAAAAAAGTAACGCCTTATACCAAACGGAACTTCGATAGACGAATAGTCCATTTTTACCGTGTGGTGCACAGGATTGCCATTGTTGGCGAATCCTACGTTACTCACGAATCCCGTGAAATTCTTTGTGGCCGAAAACTTTTGGTAAGCAGGACAGACGATTATGCTCCAGGAACCTTTGTTGAAAGGCAGGATGAATTCGGATTCGAGCCCGACCTTAAAAATCATTTGGGTCAGGTCGGTGGATTTGTTGTAATAGTTTTGCGGATCGGATATGCCCGCCTTTGCCGAATAAATCCCAGCTTGTGCACGCAAAACGAAAAATTCCCGCTTGCCTTCGGTGGCCGCGTAATAGTTCACAGTTGATTTTGCTGTTGGCGTACCTGCACAGGCGTTGTAGGTCATGAAATGCTTCACCAGCGTATTGCGGTTGTATTCGAGGGATTTGAAGTCTTTTTCGGTCATGCCACAGTTTACGTTGTTGAGCAATTGTTGACGGAATTGATTGTTTTGCTGGATACTTTCACTGAAACTGCCCAAACCATCTTTGCCTCCGTCTCCGAGATAGCGAATGTAAATCAACTGTTCAATGGGCGTTTTCTTAGTCTCGTAGAAATATTTAGAAACATTACCGTCTACATAATGGTACAAACTCGCTTCCCCGGTCACCAGTGCATGTAAGAATAGCGTTTCGGATTTCCAGATCGGGCTTTTGGTTTTTTGCAAATTGCTCGTCAAGATTTGCGAGCGTTCTATATTGACATCAAAACGTTTGTACATGCTTTGGTTGTCGATTCCGAATTCTGATACACCCAGGATGTTCTCTATTTTTACCTCCTTTTCAGCGAGTGTTATCTTATAGTTAAACATAGTAGGGTTGTTGCGCCAGTCCATATTTTCAATATAACACTCGGTTCGTTTGCCTATATTGTCAATGAAGTACCCTTTTTCAAAGATAATTTGGGCATACGTAAAACTGCAAAAAAGTAATGCAATGAGTAAAAATGTCTTTTTCATTTGTTTTGCTTTGGATTAAAATCAGTAAGCCCGTTGAATTTTTTCTTAAGAAATTTTTAAGATTTTTCAAATATAGAGATATCACTGGAATAGCGCTGCAGAATTTCTGTAAAAACTCTTAAAAGAGCGTTTATAAGGGAATTCAGGGTGATGGTTCAGGTCGTCTTGGCTGGGTGTTAAAAAAAACTTAAAGAAAAGATTTATAAATAACATAATTAACATAATAAAAGATATGTCTTTTATTCAAATTTCTATAAGGTAATGCTAAGGGAATGTCTAATGTTAAAAAAATGTTTTTTTAATGAAACAGAAATCCATTTACTTAATGTTTTGCTACTTGCTTACAAGTTTAGTGTTCAGCCAAGAAGTTAAAAAAGAAATAGATCCTTCCAATCCCACCAATTTGTATACACAGGTGAACGCGAATCTCGAATACCAAAAAGGGAAAACGGCAGATTTGTACGGCATG
>JAKQJQ010000196.1 GCA_029561105.1 Bacteroidota bacterium | reverse complement strand
AATCAGGGTTGAAGACGAAGCCTCCCTTCGCAAAATAGTCAAAGAAGTCAACGAAAAGATCAATCGTTTTCAACTGACATACACGCAAAAAGACAAGCAAGACTGCCTGTCTATGGCGCTTTTGACCTACGCTGTTGATCTGCACAAAACCCAACTTGCCGCCGCTCAGGACGCCCATCTCTCGGCAAAACTCTCCCATTTGGAAGCACTCTTGGATCAGGAAGCTTAAACCGGGTTCGAAGATGTATGGGTTCGAAGGTTCGTAAGTTCGAAGGTTCGAGGGTTTCCCTCCAACTCACGAACCCCCGAACTCACGAACCCTGAACCCCCCGAACCCCCGAACCCTAATATTTTTTACATCGGAAAAAACCACTTTATGGAAATTGGAATAGGAGCAATAATTGGTTTAGCAATCGGAGTAATAGCGGGATATTTTTTGGTGCAGTTTTTCTTGAACAAATCAAAGCAACAGAAACTTGAAGAACTCAATTCCCAAGCCGACCTGCAAATCAAAGAAGCCCGCTTATCGGCAAAACGTATTGTAGACGAAGCGGAAACCAAGGCAGAAAAAATTGTCAACCAGGCAGAAAGCAAAAACGAACGCATCAAACAAAATAAGATTCAGGAAGCCAAAGACCACTTTGCCAAACTGAAATCGGATTTTGATAGCCGCAAGACGCAGCAACTGGTGGAAATGAAAGAGCGCGAGATGGAAATCAAAGCGCTCGAATCGGAATTCAAGTCCAAGGAAGAAAAAATCGATGAACGCCACCGCGTACTCGAACAACAAAGAGCGGAATTTGAACTCAAGGACGCAGAAACAGCAGCCATCCGCGAAAACCTGGAAAAGCAACTGAAAATTGTTGCCAAAAAACGGGAAGAGCTGGATCAGGCCAACGAAATCCGCATCAAGGAGCTGGAGATCATCTCTCGCTTGAGCGAGCAAGAAGCCAAGGAGCAGCTGTTGGATGCGGTGCGCGCCAAAGCGCAAAACGATGCGATGTCGATCGTAAAAGAGTCCATCGAACAGGCCAAAATGGATGCCAACAAGGAGGCGAAAAAAATCGTCATCCAGACCATCCAGCGCATGTGTGCCGAATACACCATCGAAAACACCGTTTC
>JAKQJQ010000278.1 GCA_029561105.1 Bacteroidota bacterium | reverse complement strand
ACGGTACGTTTTGATATGGTCACCATCACAAGTAACGTGACTTTGGCAACCAGCCAATTCGCCTCAAAAAAGGCATTCGCTGTCTACCCAAACCCAACGAGTAAAGGCATCGTAACCCTAAGCCAGCCACAAGACATTAACGTATATGACTTGACCGGAAAATTAATCTACACCGCTAAGAACGCAGAAACCATCAACACCCAATCATTCAACGCTGGTGTCTATATGGTACAAACTGCAACTGGCGAAACCACGAAATTAGTCGTAAAATAAAACAATCCGTTTTTAAAAATAAGAAAGGCTTCCAGATAACGGAAGCCTTTTTTTTATGGCAACAAATCCTTGACTACTTTGTAAAGCGTCTCGTTTTTGAGCGGTTTAGACAGGTAATGGTTCATTCCGATTTCTTTGACGCGCAGCTTTGTGGTTTCCATCACGTCGGCGGTGACGGCAACAATCGGGATGTTGGTGTAATCGGCTCCGGCTTCACCATTTCTGATGGCAATCGTAGCCTCATAACCGTCCATGACTGGCATCTGTAAATCCATGAGGATGATATCGAACTTTTCCTTGCCGAGCCAATCGAGCGCTTCCTGCCCATTGTTGGCGTAAGAAACCGTGGTGTTGCCCCATTTTTTGGTGATCATCTTAATGACCATTTGGTTGATGGCGTTGTCTTCGGCCACGAGAATGTTTTTGCCGCCAAGGTCAAAAATGGTTTCGGCCACAGCAGTCTCCTCAACTTTCTTTTCGATGATGTCAAAATCGAGCGCAATCGTACAAGTAGTTCCCTCTCCTATTTTACTTTCGAGTTTGATGGTACCGTTTTGCATATCCACCAAAGTTTTCACGATATACAATCCCAATCCCAATCCGCCGAATTTGCGTTTGTTGTCTATATTGTCCTGCGTAAACGAATCGAAAATCGTGAGCAATTTGTCTTTGGCGATTCCAATTCCCGTATCCGAAATAATCAGCCTGAGTTGCGTGCGGTTGCCGGGTTTAGGTTGTGATTCGATCCTGAACGACACTTTGCCTTCGGGCGTAAACTTGATGGCGTTGCTCAGTACATTGTTAACGATTTGCACGAGTCGGGTCACATCGCCCGAGCACAATTCGGGAATGCCATCGGATTTTGAGTAATCGAACTCGAGCCCTTGGTCTTTGGCTCGGTTTACCGCATTATTCTTGAGATGTTCCAATACTTTTACGGGTTCGAAATCTACTTTTTCGAGTTTGAGTTCGCCTTTTTCGATCTTCGAGAAATCGAGGATGTCATTCACAGAACTCAACAAACTGTGTGACGAATACTTGATTACCTGGCAGTCGTGCCTGATTTTGTCGTCATCGGTTTGTTTGGCAATCGAATCGATCAGGTTCATGATGGCGTTGAGCGGTGTGCGCAACTCATGGCTGATGTTGGATAAGAAATAACTTTTGAGTTCGTTCATTTCTTCCGAACGGATGAGCGCCAAACGGTTGAGTTCGTTCTTTTCATTCTTGAGGTTGCGGATCAAATTGCCCATCGAAAGCGACAGGAAGATGATTTCAAGCCCGGTACCGAACTTGGAACTGTTGAGCACAAAAAATGAATTGGGAATCTGCCCGAAATTGTTGCCGATGAAAATCCCAAAGCCCAAAATCAGGAACAAAATGCCGATGCTGAAGAAAATGTCGACGTGGATTTTTTTCCAATACAGGTAGACGACGGCACTGATGATGTTCACCAGAATCAACAGTCCCAACACATTGGCGAGCGGATAACAAATGGCAAACGCCGATGGAACAAAAATCAGCACGAGGATCAATACCAACGCAGGCACATACAAGCCATCGAAAATCCTACCGATTGTTTTATTGTGTTTTCTAATCCCAAGGAAAACTTCACTGTAACGGCCCAAAAGAAAACCGGCGATCATGGCAAAAATCAACACCGCATGCCGCGAAAACCAACCGCCGCCCGGTGTGATGAGTTGGTAGAAATAGCCATCGAGTGCAAATTGCATGAGCCCTATAAATACCACATACAAGCTGTAATACAGGAAAGTGCGTTCGCGGAGCGCAAAGAAAAAGAACAGGTATATGATGGCAGCGGTCAGCAGGATTCCGTAAAAAATCCCGAATATCCATTGCTCCATCACCGTGATTTTTACAAAGCTCTGTGCATCGCGGAGTATCAGCGGAATTTTGATGACCTCACCGTCGCTTTTGAGGTGCAAGAACAAATCCAACCTGGCGTGCGGCGGAATGTCGATTCTGAAAACCGTTCGGCGGTCGTCGAAACTGCGCTGTGCGTAAGGCATCGCGTCGCCACTGACGTGCTTCTCTACCCGACGTGAATCGCTATCGAGTACATAAAGCTCAACCAGGTCGGTTACTGGCCGGGCGGTTTCGAGGTAGTAGTGAAACTCTGAATCGGTCTTGTTGTGCAGTTGGGTCTTGGTCCAGAAATGGCCATCGGTAAACCCGAGGTCATCATTTTCGGATTTCAACATCGTGGGACGCAATGCCTCAAAATCACTGGCAACCGCATCGAAACTTAGGTCCTGTTGCCCCAGTTTGACTATTGAAGTGTACGGATGAAGGGAGATTTTTTCCTTCATATTGTCTTGGCCAAAGACGTATTGGGAATAGGTTTCCTGGTAAAAAACTAAGGAAATAAGCGCGCAAAAGACAGACAATATCCTTGGCAGAAGTAGTTTTTGCTTCATATTAGTGATATAATACAGCGCCTAAACTGCACAAAAAAACACAAAATCCCAGACCTTACAAATGTTAATGTTTTCGCCCAAAAAAAAGGAGACCCAAAAAAGAGTCTCCCGGTTATAGTAGATTTTGATTTATCATTATCAGCTTGGTATTCTTGTAATCAAATTTGTACTGCTGACTACGGATTATCCGCTTCTGTATATCGATTGGCATAGCCCGGTAATTAATCAAAACCGACAAGTAAATTTAGCTTTTAAATCGCTACAATCTACTCAAAATAAACACTTTAACTTTTGATTAACAGCGGTTTTTTTTAACAACTCCGACAACGCGCTATTATCGGGACACCGTCTGATTGTACCTTAAAAAACACTGTTAAAGTTTTCGTCGCCTGTAAAACCGACCGCAATTCTGCTTAAATTTATAAAGTAACCTGGTGGCAGAAGAATAGTAAAGTTATAATGGGTTTATTTCCAAAATCAACCTAAGTCTTACCCGGAAAGTACTGTCAACGTTAACCCCGGAAAGCCATTCAGGAAAACAAGAGAGCCGTTTCTATATATTTAGGAACGGCTCTTTTTCATATTTAGAAAATGAATCTTTAAGTCAATCTGCCTCCGAAGCTTTTACCTTAAGCAACGCCGTTCTGTAACCCGAATTGATCAGGTAAACTCCATACAAAGTTGTGACCAGCGCCAGTACGGTAATCCAGGTGATTTTTTCGTTGAGGATGGCAACGCCGAGCAATATTGCGATTACCGGATTCACATAAGCATAAGTAGAAACCACCACAATAGGCAGGTGCTCAATCGCATACAGATAACTCATGTAGGCTAGCAACGAGCCCACCAGTGTGAGGTACATCAATGCCCACAGGCTTTCTGGGGTAACAGATTCGAGCTTGGTAAAATCGTCAAAAATCAACGAAAAGACAAAACAACCCGCCCCGCCGCTGGTAAACTGTATCGCGGCATTAGAGTAAGCACTGGTCGTACAAGTATTGCTTTTGATGTAAATGCTGCCAATGGCCCAGAAAAAACACGCAGCAAACGAGGCTAGCACGCCCCAAAGGTATTCCGGATTGCCAAAATCGCCGAGGTTGTCCTTAAAAATCAACACTATTCCCACACAACCCAGCACAAACCCTGCAATCGTCTTGAAATTGAAACGCTTTTGTTCATTGCCCGAAATTAGGTTGATGATGACAATATAGATGGGCATAATGCAAACGATCAGCGCCGCCAAACCGCTCGGGATGTACATTTCTGCCCAACCAATGATGCCATTACCCAACGTGATCAACAGGATTCCCGGCAAGGCCTGCCGCATCACGTCCCTGAAACCGAGCTTTTCTAGCTTCCCAAGAACAGCCATCGCGGCAAACAGCAGCACACCTGCCGAAAATTGCCGGATACCCGAAAAAAGAAACGGCGGAAAATGCTCGACACCCACACGCAAGGCGAGATACGTGGTTCCCCAGAAAACACAGACAATAGCGAGTGCGATATACGCTTTGGTTTTTACAGTCATTTTATTTTAAATCCCGGATTCAAATAGACAGAACCGATTGCTGCTGCAAATTACAGGAAAATAAATGACAAGTCATTGGCCTTTTGTCGATCTTCGTTTTCAAAAATCGGCTGTGTAAGTCAAGCGATATAATAACCGAAGGCAATAAAACGTTGAAAACACAAATAAACCCTATGTTCAGATTCGATAGAGTTTACTTCTTGCTCGCCGTGGCGCTTTTCCTGGCAGAAGCGGGAATCGCCCTATTAGTCCATGACGATTTCATCCGACCTTATTTTGGAGACACCTTGGTCGTCGTACTCATTTATTGCTTCCTCAGATCTTTTCTCAAAACCGCGGTAATTCCCACGGCAATCGTGGTGTTGCTGTTTTCGTATGCGATTGAGGTATCTCAATATTTCGATTTAATCGGATTGCTGCACCTTGAAAACAATCGTCTGGCCAAATGCGTGCTCGGGAATTCATTCGAGTGGGTTGATTTTATAGCCTATACCGTTGGAATCGTTTCGGTGATAGCGGTCGAAAGCTTCCTTTCGATAAACAGTCGCAATCGACCCAATCCTACCAGGTCATAAAAAAAGCGGACCCAAAGGCCCGCTTCTTCCAAACATATAGTTAGGTGTAGTAGTTTACAAAGTCATGTAGCGGTCATTCTGCGACCAATCCCAGAACAAACTGTTTCCGGCTGTCGGGTCATTGATCGGGAGTATTCCGTCTGATTTGCCGACAAGGATGTCTTCGAGCAATGCCACATCGCCTGTTGCAACTCCGGTAGCCGACATTTTTTTCACTTCGCCCAAAGTATCGATAAACGCTTTGAGGTCTCTAAAACTGTCGCGAAACTGCTTGCATCTGAATTGTCGGATAATTCTGGTACTGTCAAACTCATCGATCCTGGCCAACCAAGCTTCTCCAATGTAAGAAGCGTCAGAAAGCACATACCAACCTTTGTGTTCGCCTTGCTGTATCGCCAAATTGATTTGTCCCATGATGATTTGTTTTTGTAGATTTTACAAATTTAGCTAACACAGCCAGCCAGGCTTTACAAAATTTGATTCTTAAGTTATGGTATTTCAATACGCCAATGCGGATGGGGTTAAAATGGGAATCCTGTAAATTTTAATGTTAATTCTATAACGAGTGCGTTTTGTTTTTGTCTCAACTTCGCATAGTCAGCAAAGGCTAACGTACAAGATGCCTTTAAAAAAATTTGTTTGTTTGGAAAACCCCGCCTTTCACTTTGTCAGGCGGGGTTTTTATTTGGCCAAGGCGGAACGGTAGACAATTGCGTGATAAATCACTTTTGTATGTTTATAATGTAAAACCTCGGGTGGATAAATAAAACAGAAGCGGCACATTTTTGTGAAATCGGGATTGTCATTTTGACAATAAAGGCATAGCTTTGCAGCGTGAAATTTACTACCTTTATTGGTACAACAACCCATCGTATCGAGAGCCTATGAAACCCACAAAAGAACAGGTCCTGGCACTACTCAATGAAGCCTATTCGCAGCAACAGGATGATTTGTCACAAAGCATAGAACTCGCGGCAAAAGCACTCAGCCGAAGCAAGCAACTCAAGGATAAGGCGCTCATTGCCCAAAGCCTCAATCAACTGTCGCTGTTCTATTTGATTTTGGGCGATTTTGAGCAAGCCACCGCACATTCGCAAGAAGCAGCCAGCTATTGTCAGGAACTCGAGGAAGAGAAAAAACTGGCCGATGCCAAACGCGATGCCGATATCAAAGTTCAGGATTTGAGTCAACTTTCAGGAAAAAAAGTATTGCTCGCCGAAGACAACCAACTCAACGCCGCCATGATCATCGAGCTGCTCAAACAATGGGGAATCACCACAGAACATGTCCTTGACGGCAAACTCGCCTACCACAATACCCGATTAAAAAAATACGACTTCATCCTCATGGACATCCACATGCCAGAAATGAATGGTATCGAAGCGGCCAAACTCATCCGCAGCAAATACAACCTCAACATGGACATCCCGATTTTTGCCCTCACGGCCGACATCATGATCAACAACGATTCTGATTACCTGCCATTGTTCAACGAGTTTTTGTACAAACCGCTCGAAATCGAGAAACTGAATGCTGCATTGTCAAGGGTTCCCGCTAAAAAATCAGATCTATCGTAATGCAACTCGTCTTCGCCTCCAACAACAAAAACAAAATTGCCGAAATCCAGGCGATGTTGCCCGAGAGCATCCAAATTTTAAGCCTTTCCGACATCGGTTGCCACGAAGACATTCCCGAAACCGCCCACACCATTGAAGGCAACGCCATCCTCAAAGCCGACTACGTCACCCAAAACTACGGTTACGATTGCTTTGCCGACGACAGCGGATTGGAAGTTGATGCTCTTGGCGGCGCACCAGGCGTTTACTCGGCCAGATATGCAGGCGAACAAAAAGACGACGGCGACAACATCGATAAATTATTGGCGGAGCTTGAAGGAATCATAAATCGAAAAGCCAATTTCAAAACGGTAATCGCGCTCAATTACAACGGCGGTCAACACCTTTTTACCGGCATAGCCAACGGCGAAATCATCTACGAAAAAAGAGGCAATTTCGGTTTTGGCTACGATCCGGTTTTTGTTCCGGTTGGACTTGAATGTACGTTTGCCGAGATTTCTCAGTCAGAAAAAGCACAAATCAGCCACCGCGGAAAAGCCACCCGACAATTGATCAATTTTCTCACAAAATAAGCACGGTTTTCCATTGGCAGTCATCACTGCGAGACGTTTTTGCAATCTGCCTTCCAAATTCACAATCCAACCTCATTTTTAATTCGCTGGTTTTCAATTATTAATAAAAAGCCAAATCTATTTTTTTAATTAGGTTCGCAGACTTATTAACACTACTTTTGCACCAAATTTTAAAAACTTATATGAATAAATTTGAACAATTAGGATTGAAAGAATCGCTAAACCGTGCGATTATCGATCTAGGATTTGAGAATCCGACCGAAGTGCAGGAAAAAGCGATTCCACTCTTATTGGAACAAGACACAGATTTAGTTGCGTTGGCTCAGACAGGGACAGGGAAAACAGCAGCATTTGGCTTTCCACTGATCCATAAAATCGATGCCGACAACAGAAATACACAGGCGCTGATTTTATCACCTACCCGCGAGCTTTGCTTGCAGATTACAAACGAGTTGAAAAACTACTCGAAGTACGAAAGAAACATTAATGTCGTAGCGGTTTACGGTGGTGCGAGCATCACCGAACAAGCCCGCGAAATCAAGCGTGGCGCACAGATTATCGTGGCTACTCCCGGTCGTATGCAGGACATGATCAACCGCGGATTGGTCAACATCACCCAGATCGACTATTGCGTTTTGGACGAGGCCGACGAGATGCTCAATATGGGCTTCTACGAAGACATCGTTTCTATTTTGTCTGATACGCCCGAAGAAAAAAGCACCTGGCTTTTCTCTGCGACCATGCCTGCCGAAGTGGCGCGCATTGCCAAAAAATTCATGGAAAATCCATTGGAGATTACCGTGGGAACCAAGAATTCTGGTTCTGCGACCGTTTCACACGAATTTTATTTGGTGAACGCGCGTGACCGTTACGAAGCCTTGAAGAGATTGGCCGATGCCAACCCTGATATTTTCTCGGTGGTGTTCTGCCGTACCAAAAGAGACACGCAGCATGTTGCCGAAAAATTAATCGAAGATGGCTACAACGCTGCAGCTTTGCACGGAGATTTGTCGCAAGCACAAAGAGATTCAGTAATGAAATCTTTCCGTGGGCGTCAAATCCAAATGCTTGTAGCAACCGACGTAGCCGCTCGTGGAATCGACGTTGACAATGTAACACACGTAGTGAACTATCAACTGCCCGACGAAATCGAAACCTACAACCACCGTTCTGGCCGTACCGGTCGTGCGGGAAAATTGGGAACTTCGATTGTCATCGTCACCAAAAGTGAAATCCGCAAGATTTCGGCGATCGAGAAAATCATCAAGCAGAAATTCGAGGAGAAAACCATCCCAAGCGGAATCGAAATCTGCGAAATCCAACTGCTGCACCTGGCTACTAAAATCAAGGATACCGAGGTAGATCACGACATAGACAATTACCTTCCGGCAATCAACAATGTACTCGAAGGTTTGTCTAAAGAAGAGCTCATCAAGAAAATGGTGTCGGTAGAATTCAACCGTTTCATCAACTATTATAAAAAGACCCGTGATCTATCGGCTGGGTCATCCGACCGTCGTGAAGGTCGTGAAGACCGCGAGCCACGCGAGTTCAACAACTCTGGAAGCGCCGTTCGTTACTTTGTGAACATTGGTTCTCGCGACAATTTCGACTGGATGCAGCTCAAGGATTTCTTGCGCGACACACTCGACTTGGGCCGTGACGACGTCTACAAAGTGGATGTCAAGGAAGGTTTCTCTTTCTTCAACACCAATCCCGAGCACACCGACAAGGTTATGGAAACCCTCAACAACATCACGCTCGAAGGACGCCGCATCAACGTAGAGATCTCTAAAAATGACGGTGGCGGAAGACGCGACCACAACGGACGCCATTCGGGTGGATTCGGCAGCGACCGAAAAAGCTTTGGCGGCGACCGCAAATCATCAGGTGGTGGTTTCAGGAGTGACCGCAATTCGGCGCCACGCGGTGGTGGTTTTGGCTCAAGACCCGAAAGAAACTCAGGTTTTGGCGGCCGAAGCGAGGCCAGAAGTTCGTCGGCTCCCAGACGCGAAGGATTTTCATCCGACCGCGCACCAAGGCGTTCAGAAAGTTCGGATGCGCCAAGGGAAAGACGCCCGAGAAGAAGCTAGGCATTAGTTAATTTTCTTATAAATAAAGGAAGACTACTTTATATCTTACTGTGTTTTATTACATTTAACCCATCAAAACACCCCTATGAGATATTCAATAGCCTTCCTTTTTTTATGGTTTTCATTTGCTGCATTTTCGCAGGAAACCACTCAAAAAGTTTCAGGAAGCATCGTCAACGATAACAATTCGCTTCCGATTCCCAATGTCAATATCATCAACCTCAACAAGGTCAGGGGAGCGGTTTCTAATGACAAGGGTTATTTTGAAATCGAGGCAAGCCTCAACGATACCTTACACCTCACCTTCATCGGTTTCCAATCGTTAAAGATTCGTGTCACCAACGACTGGCTCAAGAACCAAACCACCAAAATCCAAATGACCGAGAAAGCCATTGCGCTTGAGGAAGTCATCATCCAACCCTACACCTTAACCGGTTACCTGGAGATAGATTCCAAACTGATTCCCGAACGCGAGAATTATCGCTACAGTATTTCGGGATTGAGCCAAGGTTACGAAACCGGCGAGTATTCGCCCAATGCTTTCGGGCGCGTCATGGGCTCGATTTTCAATCCCGCCGACATGCTTTATAATTTTTTCGGCAAACGATCCAGGGAACTCAACCGGCTCAAGAAAGCCAAGAAAGACGATACCGTCCGCAACCTGCTAGAATCCAAATATGACCGTGAAACCGTTGCGCTCATGCTGGGCATAGACAAACGCGACATCCCAGAGATTCTGCAGAAATGCAACTACTCCGAAACTTTCGTCAAAACTGCGAACGATTTGCAGATTTTAGATGCGATTACGCAGTGTTATGAAGAGTATCGGGTGTTGAAGAAGAAATAAATTCAAAAAAAGAAAATAGTAAGATATCCCAAATTCCCAACATAACCGTTGGAGTTTGGGATTTTTTATTGGGCATAACACCTTGCCATCGATAGTGCCAACAAACCACAACCTATTGGCTTTGAACTACAAATAAAATAAGGTGCGCTTTTTTAATTTTAAAAACCAAAAAAAATCCTATTTTTAAGTCGCAATTCACTGGGTACTTATCGATAAAACTACTGTAATGAAATCAGAAAAAATCCTTTTGATGCTCCTAACGTTATTGAGCAGCCTCTCCTTTTACGCACAGGAAAAATTAGACAAAATCATCAAGAAAAATTACGACATCATTGAATGTAAAATCTCCAAAATGTCAGACCAGACCGTCGAATATTCCTTGCCCAACGAAACCCTGGTCATTTCACTAGACGTGTCGCAGATCGCAAAAATAGATTTTGCCAGTGGTCGTTCGCAGGTTTTCAACACGCAGCAGACCAGTCAAACGGCTGCGGCAAGTTCCGAGCCGTCCTCGGCCGTTGTCATCAAGCCCAACACCAATGCGGTTTTACCGGTGCCGTTTGTCAATTCAGAGAATCTGTCAAATTCTGAAGAAATGGCAAAATTCGCCCAAAACGATATTTACAATAAGCTGCTCGACAAATCCTCCAACATTTTCCCGCTGACTGCTCAAGACCTAAGGGTAACCAATAGCCTGTTGCGCAAAGCCGGCATCGACTATAAAAACATTGACGAGACGCCCATTGATGAACTCCACAAAATACTCGGCGCAGACCATATCATCGCCGCCAAAGTGTCTTATACAGAAACCCAAAACCAAACCTCGTCTACCTACAACACTGGCAATGCAAAGGTCAACAACAACAAAATCAAAGGCAGTTCTGTTTCTACTTCCAACACCAATACCGAGTTGGTCTACAACTACCACGTCTATTTTGATCTTTACAAATCAAACGCTAAGATCTACACCAAATCAAGGGAACCTATTTTCAAAACCAAAGACAGTTGGATGGATTCTGTATCGTATCTACTCAAACGCAGCCCTATTTACGTGAAATAATAGCAAACAAAAATCCCAAATTCCAACGGTTTAAAATTGGAATTTGGGATTTCTATTATAAAAGCTTTACAACTTGGAGTTTCCACTATAATACCGCGCCTCAATCCGCTTGATATCCTTTATAGAATTCCGCGCCCAATCCAGTCGTTTCTCTAAAATTTCGGCTTCAGTCAACCGCCAATTCAAATCTGTCTTGCGCAGCCTTTCGGTCAAATCCTGAATGATGATCGCCGCCGATACCGAAATGTTCAAACTTTCTGTAAAACCCACCATCGGGATCTTCAAAAACCCATCGGCACGTTCAATCACCTCGGGCGACAAACCATCGCGTTCCGTCCCAAAAAACAAGGCCGCCGGCTCGGTAATATCAAAATCGGCCAGCAAACAATCGTCCTGGTGCGGCGTCGTGGCAATAATGCGATAGCCCTTTGCTTTCAATGCATCCAGACAATCAGAGATACTTTCAAACCGGTTCACATCTACCCATTTCTGCGCGCCCATCGCAATCTCCTTGTCGATGCGTTTGCCAAACTTCTCCTCCACCACATTGAGCTGCTGGATGCCAAAAACCTCACAACTGCGCATCACCGCACTGGTATTGTGCAACTGGAACACGTCCTCCATGGCTACGGTAAAATGATTGGTACGCGTCTCGAGCACGTTTAAAAAGCGCTCCTTGCGGTTATCGGTTAAAAATCCTTCGAGGTAATTCAGGTAATCCAGGTCAACCATAGGTATAAATTTTTGGTAATTTCGTTGGTAAAAATAGCATTTTTTTGGGCGTGCCGGCGCTAGCGACAACAGGTTTCAATTCATGACCGTGGCGCCGTCGGGCTGTACGCTATATCTTTTGCGGCTCCGCTGCGCTGCGCCGCAAAAGGATGCCGCTGCCATCCCTCACGCGAGCAGACACGCTGCGCTTGAGACACGCCTTGCGGGCTCTACAGACACGCTGCGCTATAGACAAGGCTGCGCCTTTAGATAAAAGCCGCGTCCATTTTAGCAGTTGTATTAAATCCATAATTTGAAATCCATTCCTGCCGTCAAAACTAATCAGTCCAAAGCCCGCAGGGCGCGTCCAAAGGCAAAGCGTGTCCAAAGCAAAGCGTGTCCAAAATTCCCTATATTTATCCCATGAAAAAGACACTCGTAGTACTAACCGGCGCCGGCATCTCGGCCGAAAGCGGTATCAAAACCTTCCGCGACTCCGACGGTTTGTGGGAAGGCCACAACGTTATGGACGTCGCCACGCCCGAAGGCTGGAACAAAAACCCGCAACTTGTCCTGGATTTTTACAATGCGCGCCGCCGTCAGCTCCACGAAGTGCAACCCAACCAAGGCCACCGTATCCTCGCCGAGCTTGAAAACGATTTTACCGTTCACATCATCACCCAAAACGTAGACAACCTGCACGAAGCCGCCGGAAGCACCCGGGTTTTACACCTGCACGGCGAATTGTTCAAGATAAGGAGTGTCAGGAACCACGAAAACATCCTCGACTGGCAACACGACTTACATTGGGGTGACAAAGATGCAAACGGCCACCAATTGCGTCCGCACATCGTTTGGTTTGGCGAAGCGGTTCCGGCTTTGGATGAAGCCATCAGCCTCGCGCAGCGAGCCGATATTTTTGCGGTCGTCGGGACTTCGCTACAGGTTTATCCCGCCGCAGGGCTCATGCAATATGCCAACCCGAATGTCCCGGTTTTTTACGTCGACCCGAAACCGGCAACGATTCCGTACGTGTCGAATCCGCTCGAAGTGATTGCAGAAGTCGCGTCAAAAGGCATGAAAATACTCCAAAGTAAACTTTTGGCTTTGCGTTAGAAGACCTATATTTGTTGCTCACAACAACACACAAGCATGACTACCCTCAACGAACTCAACGCTGTATCGCCTATCGACGGAAGGTACAGGAGCAAAACCATTTCACTTTCCAGATATTTTTCCGAAGAAGCGCTGATCCGCTACCGCGTACTGGTAGAAATCGAATATTTCATCGCCTTGTGCGAACTGCCGCTACCGCAACTCAAAGGCGTCAACGTAAAATTGTTTGACAGCCTGCGCGACATTTACAAAAATTTCACTTCGGCCGATGCGCAAGCCATCAAGGATATCGAGAAAACCACGAACCACGACGTAAAAGCCGTTGAATATTTCATCAAAACCGCGTTCGACAACTTAGGATTGACGGCTTACAAAGAGTTCATCCATTTTGGGTTGACCTCTCAGGATATCAACAATACCGCAATTCCGCTCTCGGCCAAAGAAGCGTTCGAGAACGTCTACCTGAAATTGCTCATCGCAGTAATCGCCAAACTCAAGGACCTTAGCATCGAATGGAAGGACATCCCGATGCTCGCGCGTACACACGGACAACCTGCGTCGCCCACAAGGCTCGGTAAAGAAATCGGTGTCTTTGTAGAGCGACTCGAGGAACAGTTGCGCTTGTTGTTCAACATCCCGTTTGCAGCCAAATTTGGCGGTGCCACCGGGAATTTCAACGCACACCATGTGGCCTTTCCCGACACCGACTGGCGAAAATTCGGAGCCGATTTCGTTGAAGGCAGACTCGGCCTGCACCACTCGTTCCCTACGACTCAGATTGAACATTACGACCATTTTGCCGCCTTTTTCGATGCGCTCAAAAGAATCAACAATATCGTCATCGATTTAGACCGCGACATCTGGACCTATGTCTCGATGGATTATTTCAAGCAGAAAATCAAAGCCGGAGAAATCGGCTCTTCGGCCATGCCGCACAAGGTCAACCCGATTGATTTTGAAAACTCCGAAGGGAATTTGGGAATTGCCAATGCGATTTTTGAACACCTTTCTGCCAAGCTCCCAGTTTCAAGATTGCAACGCGACCTCACCGACAGTACAGTTCTGCGTAACATCGGCGTACCATTCGGGCACACGTTGATTGCGTTTGAAGCAACGTTGAAAGGTCTCGATAAATTACTCCTGAACGAATCCAAATTTGCCGAAGACCTCGAAAAAAATTGGGCCGTCGTAGCCGAAGCCATCCAAACCATTTTGCGCCGGGAAGCCTATCCGAATCCGTATGAAGCCTTGAAAGGATTGACACGTACCAACTCTGCAATCGACAAAAAAGCCATCCACGATTTTATTGCGACACTTGAAGTTTCGGATGCGATTAAGGAAGAATTGTTACGGATTACGCCGTCGAATTATTTGGGCATTTAAAGATTTCCATTTACCAACTCATCTGAACGTTGATTTTATTCTAAGCTGTAATTGCTAAGACCATCCAAGCTATCCATATTAACCGCTTACGTCTACAAGCATTGCCAACCTACAGGTATTCACCATGCTGCGAAATATCCAGCCCCAATGCCTCTTTCTCCTCACTCACGCGCAACGGTGTAATCTTGTTGACCACATAAAACAAAACATACGACACCACAAACGCAAACACCGAAACGCAAACCAATGCAAGGAGTTGGTTGCAGAACAATTTGGTTTCGCCAAACAAAAGCCCTTGGTCTACTACCGCGGGATTGACTTCTTTTGAAGCAAATATACCGGTTAGGACCATGCCCACCATACCGCCTACACCGTGGCACGAAAATACGTCGAGCGCGTCATCGATTTTGCTTTTCGGGAATTTCTCAACCATGATGTTGCTCACAATCGCCGAAATGATTCCGATAAAAATCGCATGTGGGATGCTCACATAACCCGCAGCGGGCGTGATGGCAACCAATCCCACAACAGCCCCTATACATGCGCCCATCGCCGATAGTTTGTGCCCCATAATCTTATCGAAAAATACCCAAGCCATAGAAGCTGCGGCTGCCGCAACCGTTGTGGTGGCGAGTGCTTGCGCCGCCAAACCATTGGCACCCATCGCCGAGCCAGCGTTAAATCCGAACCAACCAAACCACAACAATCCCGTACCCAATAACACATAGGTAATGCGCGCGGGATTGACTTGTTGAACCTTGCGCCTACCCAGGAACAAAGCTCCGGCGAGTGCGGCCCAGCCTGCACTCATGTGAACGACGGTACCTCCGGCAAAATCGAGTACGCCCATCTTAAAGAACAACCCATCGGGATGCCAGGTGGTATGGGCAAGCGGTGCGTAAACCACCAAGATAAACAAGACCATAAACAACAGGTAGGCCCAAAACCGGATGCGCTCGGCAAAAGCGCCGGTAACGAGCGCGGGTGTGATGATGGCAAATTTGGCCTGAAACAAGGCAAAAAGCAATAGCGGTATCGTTGGCGCGAGCGGCCAGGCTTCATGCGCCGTAACGCCGTGAAAAAACAGGTTGGGGATTGGATTGGCAATCAGCCCGTGAATCGATGGGCCAAATGCCAGGCCATAACCCACCACAACCCAGAGAATAGAGACTATAACCATCGCCATAAAACTCTGGAGCATCGTGCTGATAACATTTTTCTTGCCCACCATACCGCCGTAAAAAAAGCCGAGGCCGGGTGTCATAAGTAATACCAGTGCAGTAGCTACAATCATCCAGGCCGTGTCACCAGAATCAAATACTGCATTGGCCGGTTTAACGGCAACGACAGGGAAAATAACGTTTGAAAAAAAAGTGAGTCCCAGAATCAGGATAAGAATGGCGGTAAGGGTTAATTTTCTCATAAGACGGAGTTTTACCAAACGAAAATATTTAAAAAACAAAAAGACCCCTTGAATAAAGTGTCACTGTTTAATATTTTTGTCAAATTGCAAAAATACACCCCTAAAAATTATAGGGCTATCAAAAATATACGAATAAATCTTAATCACTACATTGCTTTTCAGTCTATTAAGTTATAATTTAGTTAAGTAGGGCTTTTGGCGTTTGAGAAGCTCCTCTAATTTTCATACCTTACAGCAATCCAAAATCCAATTCAACATTTATGAGCGCCGTTTCTGAAGCTACCACCCATTTGCATCCACTCATCAGCGACCTCGGCCTGATCCTGATGACCGCCGGAATCGCTGTCCTGATCTTCAAAAAAATCAAACAACCTTTGGTGTTGGGCTATCTTATTGCTGGTTTTTTGGCGGGCAACCATTTTGATTTTTTCCCATCGGTGAAGGATATTAAGAGTGTCGAGGTTTGGGCAGAAATCGGAATCATCTTCCTGCTTTTTAGCCTGGGGCTCGAATTCAGTTTCAAAAAGCTCATGAAAGTTGGCGGAACGGCCTCCATCACCGCAATTACCCAAATCGTAAGCATGGTTGCCATTGGGTACGGCGTAGGAATGGCGTTAGATTGGGGCAAGATGAATAGCTTGTTCCTGGGCGTCATCCTCTCTGTATCATCTACCACCATTATCCTGAAAACCTTTGACGAACTCGGGGTCAAGTCGCAGAAATTTTCAGGCATCGTCATCGGCTCGCTGATTGTTCAGGATATCGTGGCGATTTTGATGATGGTTTTGCTCTCTACTATTGCCGTAAGCCAACAATTTTCGGGAGCAGAATTGTTTGCGTCGGTATTGAAACTAGCGTTTTTCCTAACCTTGTGGTTTGTGGGCGGTATTTTCTTTATTCCCACGCTATTGCGCAAAGCCAAAAGTCTGCTTACCGATGAAATGCTGCTCATCTTATCCATAGCGCTGTGTTTGGTCATGGTTACCCTCGCCGCCAATGTTGGTTTCTCGCCTGCCCTTGGGGCGTTCATCATGGGATCGGTCATTGCCGAAACGACGCAAGCCGAGCATATAGAACACCTCGTCAAACCCGTCAAGGATTTGTTTGGTGCGGTTTTCTTTGTGTCGGTTGGGATGCTGATTAATCCGGGCACACTATATGAGTATGCGCTGCCCGTGGCTTTACTGACGTTAGTTACGATTTTCGGACAGTCGCTGAGTTCTACCATTGGTGCGTTGCTTTCTGGACAACCGTTGAAACAATCGGTACAAACCGGAATGAGCCTATCGCAGATCGGAGAATTTTCTTTTATCATTGCCACTTTGGGCACCACGCTTAATGTCACGAGCGAATTCCTGTACCCGATTGTGGTTGCCGTTTCGGCTGTCACAACGTTCACCACGCCGTTTATGGTGCGCTGGTCTACACCGTTCTCCGAATACCTTTCTCACAAGCTGCCCCGCAAATGGATCAAACGCATCGAACGCTTCAGCGCCAACGCCCAATCGATCAAATCGGTGAGCAACTGGCAGATTGTGCTGCGCGCGTATCTGTTACAGATTGCCATCCATTCGATTATCATCGTCGCGGCTATATTGCTGTCGTCTACCTATTTGCTTCCCTTGGTGTCGGGTAATCGCTTCGGACATGTTCTTGGCGCACTCATCACACTTGTGGCCATCTCACCATTTCTGTGGGCATTGTCACTGCGCAGGGTGGCTATCGAGCAGGTCATCATCCTGATGCAACAACGCAAATACCGCGGCCCGATTTTTATGATGATCCTGTTTAGGTTTGTGCTTTCGTTGTTTTTCCTCGGGTTACTGCTCAATGTATTCTTCTCGCCCAAGATTGCACTCATTGCGCTTGTGATTGCCGTTGCAGCTTATATTATTTTTCCAAAAAAACTCAACAAACTCTACCATAAGATTGAGGGCCGTTTCATGAACAACCTCAACGACCGCGAAATCACCAAGGCCAAGATTACGCGTAGTGACCTGATTCCCTGGGATGAACATATGGCGTTTTTTGACATTGCGCCTTCCTCTAACGTGGCAGGAAAAACACTCGAGGAATTGCAGTTCCGCGAACTGCTCGGCATCAATATCGCCTTCATCCGTCGTGGCGAAGTGATGATCAACATCCCCAGCCGCAATGAGCGATTGTTTCCCGGCGATGAAATATGCGTTATCGGCACCGACGCGCAACTAAAGGAATTCAAAAAGCACCTCGACCAACATGAAGCGGAACCATCACCAAACAAGGTCAGCAGCACTATCGTTTTAGAACAACTCGAACTCACCAACGAAGCCTTTATCGGAAAGAGCATCCGCGAGTCGCAATTGCGTGAAAAAACCAGGGGGCTTGTGGTGGGCATTGAGCGCGGCGGCAAAAGGATTTTGAATCCCGATTCGCACTTGATACTGGAGAAAGAAGATATTTTGTGGATAGTAGGTGACAAGAAATTGCTGGCCAACCTTACCTCTTAACGCTTGATGAACTTGGCACAATCGGTGGCATTTCCCGAATCTACCTTAACCATGTAATATCCTGACGGAAAATCAGAAACGTCTACCACAGCCAATTTTTCTGCACCCGATTTCTCATAGAGCGGTTGCCCCAGCGAGTTGTAAATCCCGATGGTGGCCCAATCACTGCGATCGCTGCGATCGATATGGAGAAAATCGGTAGCGGCATTGGGGTAAATCCTTAGGTTTGACTTTGGTGTAGCTTGGTTAAATCCTAAAATCCCCTGCCCTTCTACAATCGTGATGGACTGATTTTCATTGATATTGGAATAGGTTTCCTCTGCACCCGACAACCACTTAACGACAATCGTTTCAATCTGGTCGGCATCGCCCAATCCAAAATGCGCACGCAAATCGTTTTGTCCGCAATACGACGACTGCGCCGAAATCTCACGCATTTGCCAAACCACATTCCCGTTGATCGTTGCTTTGACCAATATTTTAGTACCAATGGCCGAACGATTGGTAACGGTTCCCACAAGCTTGACCGTGAGCCAATGGTTGGTATTGCCGTCATTGTGATAGAGAAAATCGTTGGTGTCATTGCCCGAAAAAGCTACGGTGGCTACGGCAAGGTCTTCAAAACCGTCATTATCATAATCGCCAAAAGCGCAACCGTATGACCAGGACAGGTCGGTGGCTGGCGCACCACTTTCTATTTTGGTAAATGTGGCGTCACCGTTATTGCGGTACAGTAAATTATTGAGTTCGGCAGCGACCGGATTGTAAGCATTGGTTACAAATAAATCAAGATCGCCGTCATTGTCTATATCGCTCCAGGCAGCACTGAACGAATGTGAATTGGTCATGGTCACCGGATCGCCGGTAATTTTTGTAAAATTAAAATTACCGTCATTGCGGAAAAGCGCATTATCGGAACCATCGTTACACAAGTAAACATCGAGGTCGCCGTCATTGTCATAGTCGGCCCAACTGCTGCTCATGGTGCTGCCGCCGTTGTTGACAAGGTCTCCTGTCGTGATGGCTGTGAAAGTTCCACCACCATCATTGCGATACAGGTTTTCATTGTTGGCACTACTACCTTCATTGGTCACGAACAGGTCGAGGTCGCCATCGCCGTCAATATCAGTCCAGTTAACGCTGCGCGACACAAACGCCTGTATAACTGGCGGTCCTACTGTAATTTTGGTAAATGCATTCCCTCCATCATTGTGGTAAAGTTGGTTGCGGCGCAATAAGGTCGTGGCACCGCTGCGGGTCACATACAGGTCGAGCAGGCCGTCATTGTCGTAATCTCCCCACGAAGCCGTTTCGCTATAGCCGCCCGAAGTGACCATCGGGACACCGTCAATTGCCGTAAAGTTGCCAGCGCCATCATTGGTGTAGAACAGGTTGTTTTCGTTGTACCAATTGGCTACAAATGCGTCGGGATCACCATCGTTGTCTGTATCGGCAAAGGTAGCGCCATCACTGGGTTTGCCATCGAGGACCATGGGATCGTTTGCAACTGCGGTAAAATTCCCCGCGCCGCTATTGAGATAGAGCCTATTGTTCTGCCCTCCGGCCTTACCGTTAGAAATAAACAGATCCACGAGGCCATCGCTGTTCACGTCTATCCAATTGACACTTCTCGAATCTCCGGCAGTGGTTACCACAGCACCTGTAGTTACTTTCGTAAAAGTCTGACCGTTCATCAAATTACTAGCGAGCAATATTCCTGAGAATAACGCCAAAATGAATGATTTGATTTTTTTTGTTTTCATCTTATACCCATTTTATTAAGTCTAAAATTAGACATCATTTTCGGCCTATTTTTTCTGATTCGATTGATAACCAATCGCAACACAGTTAAAACTAACACAAGAGTAATTATGCCATTGAGGTGTAGAAACCTGTTGTTCGTAGTGATAAAAGATCTCTTTTATGCTTCTTTTATTTTCCAAAATTATAATACTTACTTTTGAATATGCAAAAGAGAATCCTGTACCATATTGCATTTTGGGTGACGTATATACTTTATAAAAGTTATCTAAATTTTGACTCAAGCTCATCGAATTCCGATGATGAGAATGTCATTAGTTTATTCCTTGAGACGGTTTTGATTCAATTGGTTTTTGTCCTGGTAAAGATTCCGCTTGTTTATAGTTTATTCTATGCTACGGATCGATATTTATCAAAACAATGGTCAGTTTTTAAGACTATGTTAATTGTTGTAGTTCTTTTTACACTAGCGCTGTTTTCGTTTACATTAGCCGGTCAACTTATTGTAAACAGCTTGATTAAAGGTCAAAATCCTGAATTATGGACAAGTCTGACTTCACTACAGAGCATCAGCTACTGTTTTTTCATTTTAGCTTTTGTAAGCGGCATAGCGATTTCGATCAAACTGATTCGATTAAACATCAAGCAAAAAATAGCAGAACAAGAACTATTAAAAAAGAAACTAGAAATAGAACTGCAATTTTTAAAAGCACAATCCAATCCGCATTTCCTTTTCAATACTTTGAATAACATTTACGGTTTGGCTAGAAAGAACTCCGATAAAACTGCCGATGTTGTATTGCGATTATCTGGTATGTTAAGATATATGTTGTATGAAACCGCCAATGAATCCATTGCGATTGAAAAAGAAATTCAGATGATCAATGACTATATCGAGTTAGAAAAGTTGCGATATACGAATCGACTGGAAGTAAATTTTAATCATTCTATCGATAATTATAAAGAAAAAATTGCGCCCTTAATACTGTTGCCTTTCGTGGAAAATGCCTTTAAACATGGAGCCGGCGAATCTAGATTTGAAAGCTATATAACAATTAATCTAACCCTTAAAGATTGGCAGTTGTTTTATGAAATCAAAAATTCAAAAGAAGAAGTATTGATAGCCGAAGAAGATAAAATTGGCTTGCGAAATATTAAGCGTCAACTTGAACTGCTCTATCCGAATCACCGATTATATATTGATCATAATGCCAATGAATTTATTGTAACACTCCAAATAAATCTCAACGATGGAAAAATATAATTGCATCATAGTAGAAGACGAACCTTTGGCGGCTGAAATCTTAAAAGATTATATACAACAAGTTCCGTTTTTAAATCTTATTGGGATTTGTGAAGACGCGATTTATGCTTTAGATATTTTGCAAAAAGAGAAAATCAATTTAATTTTTTTAGACATTAATCTTCCGAAATTAAAAGGATTTGACTTTATAAAAACAATAAAAAATCCACCGAACATCATCATAACAACAGCTTATCATGAGTTTGCCCTGCGAGGCTATGAGCATAATGTTATCGACTATTTAATGAAACCCGTTGCATTTACTCGGTTTCTAGTGGCGGTTAACAAATTAAAGCAGTCGCAAGAAATAATGCCACCAACGTTATCCGTGAAAGAAAGTGAAAGAGAATACCTTTTTTTCAATGTCAGCAAAAAGAAGATCAAAGTATATATAGATGAGATTCTTTACATTGAAAGTGTCAAGGAATATGTAAATGTTGTCACAGCCGATAAATCGATAACGGTTAAATTTCAGTTAAGTCAAGTAGAAGCACTTCTACCAAAAAACAACTTTATCCGGATTCACCGCTCTTATATGGTAGCCAAAAACAAAATACTCGCTTTCTCGGCAACCGATGTAGAAATAAACGATAAACAAATCCCAATTGGTAGAAGTTATAAAGAACTCGTATTGGCAATCATTGAAAAATAAATTTTACATTCTTAAAAACTTCACACTCGAACATCCTTTATCCGAATTGATTTTCATCAAATAGTTTCCCGTCTTCAAACTCGAAACATCAACAGTTTTGGTTTGCTGCGTGTTCGGAATCACTAACACGATTTGCCCTAACGTATTGTAGATATTAGAAGCCACTGCAATAGTTTGCTTCGTTTCAATATTTAATCTGTTAAAAGAAACATATTTTACAATGCCGCTATTTGCAATTCGAGGCAATTTTTTGCAGCACCGTTTTAACTTGCTCAATCTCGGCATCCAAAATACCGTCAAGCGCCTGGCTCCTGTTTGCCTGAATGACCGGGTCTATTGCCGTGAGAACGTCAAGCCCTTTTGAAGTGATTTCAAGGTAGGAACGACGCCGGTCATCGGGATGAAAATGCCGTACAATGATTTGTTTCTGCACCAGGATTTCGATCATGCGTGTGATGGATGCATAATCCTTGAACACAGCTTCGGCGATTTGCTGTTGGGTAGCGTCTGGGTTGTTTCGTAAGGAGGTCAGCAACAGCCATTGGTCTATGGTGATGTCGAGCCCGTGCTTGTTGATGTTTTTCTGTGCCATTTGCCGATACGACTTAATGGCTTTGTCGATGGCGTAAAAGACGACTTGGTTGAGTTTTTCCATAAGTACTGTTTTACACAAAAGTAATTGATATGTCAATTAAACACAAATAAACCTTTAGAAAAATTAAAAAGCCGGCGTTTCAATTGCACCGGCTTTATTTTATTTTTTAAGGAACTTGGTATGCGAAAAACCTTGTTCGGTCTGCAATTCGAGCACATAATTGCCCGCGGGAAGTTGCGAGACATCTAAAGTACATCGCTCACCTTTAGCGCTATGCTCCAACACCAATTGGCCTGACACGTTGTAAACGCGTGCCGACTGCATTGCAAGCGATCCTTTTGCCACGACGTTCAAAACCGCTGCCGTAGGATTTGGGTATACCTTGAAATAATGTCCAAAAACAAAATCCTCACGGGTTAGCGTTCCTATTGCGGTAATTGCCGGAGCCGTATCCACAGCAGCATTATAGTCGAAATAAATGCTTGCGGCGTTGCTAAAACTCTCGCCTTCTACTAAATTGGGCAACGTCTTGATTTTGAACACAAGGAAACCGTCGTTGTTGGCATCATCAAAAGGAAGGTTGATGTCCTCGAAAATAAACTCGACCTTATTGCCCGAAATGCGCGTCCTGAAATCATGGCTTCCCGTCATCGGAACCAGGCTGGCTACATCGAATTTTGCGGTATCGATGATGTCTTTTACCACAATATTCACCGCGCTCGCACTTCCGGTATTTTCAAAACGGATCATGTAATGCACATAATTGCCAATCATCGCAGTCGAAACATTGTTTCCTTCCAAACAGGTCTTGTCGTTGGGGTCGAATGAATTGGACGCGTATTGCGTAAGGACGAAACTGTTATCGGCTGGCGTTTCTTCGGCGATTCCGGCAGAAATCGAAGCAGTACAGTTGAGTAGGAAACCGTCATTCACCGCAGGTATTTCTACCGGTGAATTGAGGTTGAGCCGTACATCGATATAACGGGTTTCAAACGGATGCAGGTCGGTAAAACTCCAATTCAAATAATTCATGATCTGCGTCGTGTACATGGGACTGCAACTCACAAAATCGAGCACCGCATCGTTGAAAGCAAAAGCCACATTCCCCGACTGGATTTGGTTGCCCTTATTTTTGTACAGGATCCGATAGCTACAATCAAAACCCGGCCGCGCAAGCAACAGGGGGACAATCACGATTTCAAGGTCGGGATGGGTGCCATTGGCCGTCACGCAGAACGGCTGGTTGTACGGACTGTTATCCGAAGGGAACGAGAGCGCCAGAGTTGCTGGATTGATTGTGAAAAAATCAGAATTCTCGAATGAAGGGGTAAGCGTGTAATCACCGGCAGGCAAAGGAATACTGTAATCGCCTGATTGGTCGGCAATCGTCGTGCCGCTGGTTGCGCCATTGGTGACTGCCACTTTGAGGTGTGGGATGGCGGTATCGGTAAGCTCGCAGTCGTCATTGTCCTGGTCATACAAATTGCTTCCGGCCACGGTATAAAAAGTACCGCCCGGAACGAATGAGCAATACGAATTCACTTCGGTTAGCGCGTTGAAATACAACATCACATTGGTCAATTCTGATTCATCGGCGCAGATATAGGCCAGGTTGGGATTCGAATTCAACTCCACGGCTTCATTTCGGCCGTTCTTGATAAACAACGAACTAAGGTTATTGTCTTGGATATTGAGATAAGAAAATACAGTATTGTGGCTTAAGTCGAGTGAGGTGATTTGGTTGTATCGCAGGTAAAGGTTCGTGAGCAAAGGATTCTGCGAAACGTCAAGCGCCGTCAGGAAATTGCCCGTCGCATTGAGGTATTTAAAATTGGGCAGCGTCGTCAGGTCGATCGCCGTGAGCTCATTGCTGGAAACGTCTATTCTTTCGAGTAAGTCCAATCCCGTAACGTTGATTGCAGTCAAATCATTAAGATCAAAATTGACTGTTTTGAGTTTGGGGAATCCCGTCAAATCGACACTGGCAAACAAATTCTGGTCCAGCCGAAGGTACTCGATGTTGCCCGCGCCACTCGTATTGATAGCGGCGAGCGATGCGATTTGATTGTTCCCGGCGGTGATGCTTTTGAGGTTTGACAGGCCGCTTACATTCAAAGGGTTGATATTGTTGTTAGAACAAATGATTGTTTCGAGATTCGCCAGTGCCGTGAGGTCTAAGCTGGTCAGCAGATTGGTTTGGCACGACAAATATCTTAGATTGGTGAAAGCCGAGATACCCGTCAAATCAGAGATCATATTGGCTGGGTCAAATTGGTTTCCCTGAACGGTTAGGTAATACACCGCCAAAGCTTCTGTGGTTTCAATCTCACCATTGCCGTTGACATCTATGGCTATGGCATTGTTGTCGGCGTCGAAAGCGATAAATGCGCTCGTACTGGCCTGCAGCAATTTGGCCTTGAACTTTGCGTCGGGAAAATTGACTACCTGCGCTTGGGCCACAAGTGTAAAAAACACCGCGAGGCCAAAGTAAACTCGTTTCATTTTGTTTTGTTTTGGGACGTTAAATATAACAATACAAGCCATAGTTGGTGCTAACGCCCGTTCAATTGTAGGGTAAAACCGATATAATGCAAAAGCTTCTATTTTATCGAGTGACTTTTCTTCAAAAAGCAACCTCGGAGAATCCAAAAAATGCTTCGCAAAAAAAAGCCCCGCATGATAGCAGGGCTTTGATTAAAGTAAACAATCTAGTTTTTAATGAATTTGGCGTTCGAAGTGCCTTTGTCTGTATGGATCTTTATAAAATAATTACCCGTTTGCAAACCAGAAACATCAACTACTTTCGTTGCCTTTGCATTAGGAACAACCAAAACCACTTGCCCCAAAGTATTGTAAATGCTTATCGATTGCACTTCTATATTTTGTTTGGATTCGATTTTCAAAATACCGCTCGCCGGATTCGGGTAAATCCTGAAATAACTATCAAACACAAAATCTTGTTTGGCCAAAACGGCAATCACAGTAACAGCAGGCTCGGTGACAATCGGGAAGTTGTAATCG
>JAKQJQ010000154.1 GCA_029561105.1 Bacteroidota bacterium | reverse complement strand
GTTTAAAAAAGAATATCGCTTGCCACACATGATTGTGTTTGCTGACCGTAACCAAGTAGAGAAAAACGAAACGTTTGAAATCCCGTCTGCTGCGCGTGACCGTTTTATGATGGAAATTCCCATTGAAATTCCAACCGACCGTGACATGAAAAAATCGCTGGTCTTTAACACCAAGTTTCAAAATGCGGAAAAACTGACCCAGCAAGTGGAAAGTGGCATTTTACATTTTGACCAACTCAATGCGTTTTCAGAGCAATTACAAAACCATATTAAATCAAGCGATGTGCTAGAAGAATACGCACTGGATTTGTGGGATGCCACACAGCACCCTGAGAAATTTGGTGTAAAAATGGAAAGCGTTGATGTTACCCGTGTTGTGCAAACTGGCGCGAGTCCACGTGGCATGGGTATGTTAATGAAAGCGGCACGTGTGAATGCGTGGCTGAATAATCGTGACAGCATGTTCCCTGAAGATATTCATGCGGTGTTTCATGAAGTCATCTCGCATCGTTTGGTATTCAATAGCATGTATGAAAACCGCAGAACCGCGCTTGCGCGTGAGCTTACGGCAAATATTATGAGTACAGTGGCGGTGCCTAGCCCTACCTTTAGCAAAGCGGCATAAGTACAAATGAGCTTAGCTATACGCAACGCAGCGGATGTCTCGTACGCCAAACCTTTTGAGTACATTGTTTCTTGGAAGTCATCAAGCTTGCAATTGGGTGACCATCGCGGCACCCAGCGCGGCATGGGCTTGGATTATCGCGGTAATGTGAATTTTGTAGATTACCCCGACGCAAGGCGCATGGATATTCGCCAAACCATGCGCGACCCGTTTGAGCAAGTGCAGGTGCGTCAGTTTAACCAAGAAAGTACCACGCCCATTTATGCGGTGTGTGATTTGTCTAGTTCCATGCAGTTTAAAGGCAAACAGCGCAAGCTTGATAAAGCGATTGAAATTGCCACCGCAGTGGCTAACTCGGCTTATCAAGCGGGTGATGTATTTAGCTTTATCGGCTACAACGACCATGTGCTGGAAGACTTCACATTGCCTTTAAGTCGCAATTTGCATCAATCTAAAGAAGCTATCGCGCAACTGCACGACTATGAAAAAATGCGCGTGGGTGCTGAAGGCATCACCGATGTGCCTAATTATTTAGGGCAAAGTCGCGGACTCGTGTTTTGGATTTCTGATTTTCACATGCCACTGAGTGTGATTGAACAAACGCTCATTGCTATGTCGGCACACCAAGTGATTCCGGTCGTGTTGTGGGATGACGAAGAGTATAAAAAGCTACCAAAATTTGGCTTTGGCACCATGATAGACCCAGAAACTGGCTTGAATAAAACCTTATTTTTTCGGTATGAAGTCAGGGCAAAATTTATCACCGCATTTAATGAGCGCCGGCACGCGCTAGAAGCGTTGTTTTTAAAGTTTGATTCGCCAGCACTATTTATGCACGCTGATTACAAGCCAGAAACCGTGACGCATTATTTTGAACATAATATGAGCCTATAACATGGGTATTGACACAATGATTAAATCAACTTCAAAACTAGGCGCAATGGTATTGCTGGCAAGCTTATTTTCATTCAATCTTGTATTACACGCAGCCGAAGAGACAAAAACCGCAAAAATCGTTTCGCTGACCAACCCTGCCCAAACTTATGGTGTGCAGGTTGGCGATAAGTTAAGTCGCAAACTGGTGTTAGAAATTCCTGCGCCGCTTAAAATTTCAGAGGGTGCTTTTCCAAAAAAAGGCAGTAAAAATAACGGCGTGGAGTTGGTGGAAGTGGAAGTGCAAACTGCCCAGCAAAAAGACCTGACGCGCTACACCGTGAGTTTAGGCTACCAAACATTTACCAGCCCAAACAAGCCGACTGTGATGCAATTACCTGCAGAAAAGTTAGTCCTTTCTGGTGGCACAAAAGTGCAGATGCTAGAAGTGCCGGCTTGGAATTTTTGGTTCTCCCCCATTGTCACTGGCGGCATAGAAACCGCGCAAAATAATATACAGCCAGAAGCCGCGCCGCCCTTGGTGGAGGTTAGCGCACACAAAAGTCGACTTGCTCTATTTGTAGGTATGCTCGCCGCCAGCTTGCTCGCTTTATTGTATCTGAATGCTGATGGCAACTGGCTACCGTTCATGGGTGGCGCATTTGCTAAAGCGCATCGGCAATTAAAAAGTTTAGCGAAATCAAGCGGCGCAAAAACTGCGGTAGAAGAAAAGCAAGCCTTGGTTTATATCCACCAAGCGTTTAATCATCATTTTGGCGCCAATATGTTTGCCCGCGATATTGAACCGTTTGTGACCAAGCGGACGACTTTCAAAAAAATGAAAGCCGAAATCGCGCAGTTTTTTGATGCCTCTAACCAATCTTTATACGCAGTAGAACCGCGTGATAGCCAGAAAGTTATCGCAGACTTGGTACAACTCAGCAAGCAGTTGCGCGATTGTGAGCGAGGCGTTTAATGACATTTTTAACACCCTGGGCATTCTTATTGTTGCCCATCGCGCTACTGCCATTTTGGTTGAAAGGGCATCAAGGTAAAGTCTATACTTGGTTGGAAATGTTACCTGAGGATAAGCTTTCAGACAGACTTAATTTGCTCATTAAAGTGATTACCTCTTTGCTGCTGGCGAGCATAGTACTGGCCTTAGCTAACCCACGTGGACACGATGAAAAAGTCCAACGTACAGGCAAAGGCGCGCAAACCGTGATGGTGATAGACCGCAGTGTGAGTATGGATCACCCATTTACGGGCGATAACTCAGGGAATGTGGCCGAAATTAAATCGGTTGCAGCTCGGCGAATTATTACGCAGTTTATTGATTCGCGCCCTAACGACATGATGGGCGTGGTTGGGTTTACGAATTCAGCTTTATATGGTGTCAAAATCACCACGAACCGTGATGCGATTCATTCTGCAATTATTGCCGCCACCAGCCCTTCACTTAATCAAACCAACATCGGTGCAGGCTTGACTGAGGGTATTGGCTTATTCGATAAAATTGAAAACTCAGGCTCAAGGGCCATTATTTTGTTGTCAGATGGTGCAGGTAAACTCAGCCCGCGCGTGAAATTTTTATTAAGTCAGCGTTTAAAGGAACGTAAATTAAGTATTTACTGGATTATGTTGCGCGAACCAGGCGAGCCTAGCATTTTTTCAAAAGAAGTTTATGAAGAAGACCGTGTACCCAACTCTATTGTGTTGCATAAGTATTTTCAGGAGCTAGGTCTGAAATATAACGCTTATGAAGCTGAAGATGCCGAATCATTACAATCCGCTATTCGCGACATTGATTCACGCGAGAAAAAAACCATTAAGTTCACTGAAACCATCGCAGGTTATGACTACGCTCGGGTGTTTATCATTATTGCTTTAATACTGGGCTTGCTGATTTTGGCGATTAAAAATTTAAAGATTCATGATTGAGGGATTTTCCAATGAAAAAAAATGCCATTAGCCGCAAAAATCTACTGATAGTTTTGGTATTGCTTGTGGGCTTGGCAGGCACTGCTTACGAGGCCTACCAAACGAATAAAATTGGCAAGGTCAATGCTGCATTGCTTGCGGGAGAAGTTGTTAATGACGACAGTTATCCGTTTCACAAAAAGTTTGCCGATGCTTATCATCAAGGTAAAACGGGTAATTTTAAGCACGCTGTGCAAGGCTTTGGGCAAACTTTAGAACTTGCCAACAAAAAAGATAACCAAGCATTTGAAGTCAGCCAAGCACTCAAATCCAATATTCATTACAACATTGGTAATAATTTGTTTCGCTCTGGTTTGCAACGCTTGGTCACTGCGGATGGCGAAATTCAAGAACAAGCCAAATTTGATTATCTACAAGCAAAATCCGCTTATGAACAAGCCTTAAAGCTAGATCCAAGTTCGCGTGCGGCAAAATTTAATTTAAGTTTACTGCTAGGTGTTATTCCGTCCAATATCAAAACTGTGCCACAAGACCCATCAGGCATGGAAATCAGTAATTTGCCTCAAGGTTTGCCATGAAAAATGTGATGAATATTTTAAAAAACAACTACGAAACTGTCCTGCTGGTATTGGCCTCGTTGTTTCTGCTACTGGCTTTAATTAAGCCGCAAATTCAGCTTAAGCAAGATGTCCACAACTACCTATTGGTAGCCGACGTGTCACAAAGCATGAATGCAGAAGATATGAAGGTAAATAACCAGCCAGTGAGTAGATTGGTTTATACGCAACATATGATGAAGCAAGTGGTGAAAACCTCTCCCTGTGGCACGTATATAAGCGTAGGGATTTTTGCAGCAGAAAATGTGGCTTTGCTGTTTATGCCATTAGAAGTATGTAAAAACTTTGACATCATCAACGACACCATCGACCACCTAGAGTGGCGTATGGCATGGAGCGGTAACAGCCGCATGACGTTTGGCGTTAAAGCGGCTGAAGCGACATTTGACTACTTAAATATCCCCGCTCAAATGCTGTTTTTTACCGATGGTGACGAATCCCCCAAAGCCAACGGCATTAACAAGTTGGATATTAGCAATGTGCGCATTGGCAAAAACGTGATATTTGTCGGTGTTGGCGGCCATGAACCCGCACCGATCAAACGATTTAACGCTAATAATAAATTTGTTGGTTATTGGGGGACCGATGCAGCTGCCGAAAGCGCTGGCGGTGGCGTTATGTATAACGATGCCAGTAAAGATGATCCAGATCCACCTGTTGCATATGCTGAATTTGATCGATATTTATCTAAGCTCGATGTGGAGCATTTAAAAGAAATGACAGCAGAGATAAATGGTCAATATGTTGAAGGCGTAGATAAACCTGAGTTTTACAGCTTTATACAATCACAAACACCTGCGGCAAAGTTTGAGACAGACTATTCAGTACGGTGGATATTTTTGACAATAGCAATTATTCTAGTGCTATCAACCTATCTACCTGACCTGCGTTCG
>JAKQJQ010000122.1 GCA_029561105.1 Bacteroidota bacterium | reverse complement strand
ACAAAGTCGATCCGTGAGTTTGTTTTGCTCTTCATACTTTATCCCTTGCCCGATATAAGCGATAGCCTTGGGATAATTTTTCATTTCCCTAAATATATACCCCAGATTTTCCTTGGTCACGTTGACGATAAGTTCGTTTCCACCGGTTTTCTCAAAATATTCGATGGCGTCCAGATAGGCTTTAACTGCCGATTGATATTGCTGCCTGCTACCGTAAATGCTGCCCAGGTTGATGTTGATTTTGGCCAATCCCGGGTAATCCTTACGCGCCTTGCGGATTTTGTACGCGGTGAGGTAGTTGGATTTCGAACTTTCAAAATCGCCTTTTCGGAAATAAGCTGCAGCCACATCACTATAGACTTGAGCCAATAAAGTCGAATCACCAAGTTTCCTTGATGCTACAACGGCTTTTGCGCCATAATGCAACGACGAGTCAATCGCCACGTTGGTGTAATACCAGGTCAGGTCAGAATAAATCGTTGCGGTACGTTTGGCGTCGGGTTTTGAGGAGAGTTCGGTCTTGAGCCCATCGATAAGTTGATTCACGTCTTGGGCAGCCGCCAAAAACGGAGCCATAAGCAAAGCCAAAAGAAGCGCGCCTTTCTTCATAAAACAGGGGTTGGGAAAATGCATTTGTTTGATTGCTTAAATATAAAGATTTGGGTGTAAACCTGTTATTTTTTGAGCAGATTATTTTTAGACAGCAATTCAAAAACCTCGCGGTTGAGTGAAAAAATCTCATCGCTGAGCACCGATTTGCTTGCCTTGAGGACTTCATCCAGTTCACTAGACAGCAGCAGTTGCTCTTGCTGCCCCAATTGCTTTTGGCTCACCTCAACAATGACACGTTGCAAATGGGCCAGTCGCGACTGGAACAGCTTCCTTTCTTGGTAGAAAGAAACGTTGAGCCAGATGATGACAAGTATCAGTAAAAGGATTACGGCAACAAGGATAATGATCATATTGCTAAAATTAAAAATGATTGTTTACAAATTACCCACCTTTATAAGCATAAAAAAATACGGCATTTGACCGATATGTAGCCCGCACAAAATCAAAGCAATCTGCTATATTTGCTCCAAAACTTTTGCCAATATGGACACCAACATCACCGAAACCAACGAATTGTATATCATCCCGAAACGCTATCGCATTACAGAAAACCTTCACATCGTTTTCTGGCTCATCAAGGACATTTGCTGGTGTACACTGGTCAAACCACTCGGCCTCGCCATGATTGTCCCGACACTTTCGGTAGCCGTTTTTATTGCGTGGCAAAACCGGCAAATCAAAGCCGAGCTCTACCACAACCTCGCAGTCATGTTCTGGATCATTGCCAACTCCTATTGGATGGTCAGCGAGTTCTTTCATTTTGATGAAAAACAAATCGTGTGGCAATTTACCGGGAAAAACCTGGCGGTGGTTCCGTTTGCTATTGGCATCCTTTGCCTGTTTGTCTACTACGTTTTCATCATGCCGGCAGAGCGCGCCCAACGGCTTAAAAAGGAAAATACGGTCTAAACCAAACCGTATTTTCCCAACCAAAAATTGCTCAAAAAACTATTAAGGAACTACTGTAATATTTTTAAAAGTCCCTGAAATCGCTGTGATTCCGGCGGCATTTCCAGCGGCACTAAAGGTCCCAGAGATTTTTCCACCGGCATTCTCGGTAACAATAACGCTCCCCGAAGTGGCTGTAAAATAAGGATTGACGCCCGCATAGGTAATGGCATTATTGGCATCAACAGCATAAGTGGCGGCGGCAGTTCCATCCAAATTGATTTCAAATACAGTCGCATTCGAAGCGTCTTTAGCGATCAGGGTTTTGTACTGCGTAGAGAAACTCGCGGTGGCGGCTATTTTTAAAGCACCTGTGCCATTTTCCTGCCAACTGAATCCATCGGCAGCGACCGGAGTAATGGGGACAATAACCTGATTTTCATCGTCATTGCTGCAAGCGGTAAAAGTCATTGCCGTAAATACAGCAGCGATAAAAAGTAAGGCTTTTTTCATCAGATTGTTGATTGGATTAGTTAACGAAAACACCTTTGAAAGTGCCGTTGGTTACTGTTTTGGTGGCGCTGCTTTCACAATTGTCGACATCTTTGCCGGTGAATGAAAAGGTTCCTTCTATTTTGGTGTTGTCGATGGCCGTCACAATCAAAGTTCCGCCAGATCCAGAACACTCGCCAGTGCTGTAGGAAACGCCACCTGATCCCGGTGTATAAGCCATCACCGATCCGTCAAGGCTTGGGTCTATGGTGTAGGTTCCGGTTGTGGTAATCCCCAGCAGGTTCAATGCAATGTTATCGGCGCTAAAGTTAGAGCCCAAAACCTGAATCAGCGTCATATCGCCCGAACCCGACCTTGAAGCCGAAGCAATCGAAGTTCCAAACAAGATAGAAGTAAAAGCAGCGCCATCGACCGTAGCGGTTACAAAAGACGTATTGGCTGGAACCGGAGTAACCGGAACCTGATTGTTGTTGTCATCATCTTTACTGCAAGAGGCAACGGCAAAAAAAGAGGCTGCGATAAGAAGTGTTTTGGTAATGTTTTGAAGTGTTTTCATGATAATAGGATTTATTTGTTATTTGTTTGACAAAGGTGCGGCGTTAGATTCACGCCTACCATACGACGTTTTACGTATTTTAATCGTGACGGATTTTGTTCACCACGAGCTGGCCTTCAGAAATATTGCGATTGGTTGTCTCGTTGTTCCCTACAAAATTGAAGGTACCAGATAGCTTGTCGCCAACGGTGTCGCATACAGAAAGTGCCATGGTGCCCGAGGTCGAATGGTAATAATCATCCGGGAAATTGCCCCCGCCATTGGCCATATAAGTAAGCCACGAGCTGGTCATTGAAAAACTACGCCCTGCAGGGAAATTTCCGGTCTTGGCCGGAAAGTGCAACTCTAGGATTTGGTCGCCGCCCTTGAACGCATAAATATCGATAAAACGTCCGCCGGCAACGCTGTTGGTGTATAAGGTGGCATTGGTCGAATCGGCGGTAATGAGTGCACCATCGAGTTTAAAGGTGGTAGCGCCTGTGGGTACGGGAACAGGCACAACAGGTTGGTCATTGTCACTGCTGCAGGAAGCAAAACCCATGGCCAATAACAATAGAGCCGAAAAAGTAATTCTTGTTTTCATTGTCTAAAATTTGCTGTTAGTTATACTGCAAATTTTAGCGATTGGCCGTATCCAATCAATACGATGAAATTCGTATTTAAAAGTTGATCTGCGGAAATTTCGCCTGCAACTCGGCGATTCGGCTGTTGAGTTTGACTAAGAAATCCTGGTGTGCTAGTGACTTAGCCTGGAAGGGTTTGTGCCGAAGCGCTTTTTGTATACTGTCTATTTCAAGCATTACCGGCGCGGCGGTTGTGTGGATATGCGTCTCAGAAAAACGCTCCCAGATGTAGTCAATCGCCGTTGGATTGGGATGCAGCATATCGGACGCATAAAAACGATAGTCGCGCAATTCGTCCATCATAATTTCATAAGACGGGAAATATTCAAACGCTTCTCTACCAAAACTGTGTATGGCTGCAATCAGGTGCGCCTTGCTGCGCTGGTTTTCTATAAAGCCGTCTTTGATATGCCGTACCGGGGAAATGGTAACCACGATGCGGCAATTTGGGTTGCAACCGCGAACCAATTGAATGGTCTGGGCAATCGATTCGGCAATTGTTTCTACAGACAGTAATTCCTTTTCAAATTGCGACTGCGGGATTTTATGGCAATTGGCGACGATTTTTTGCGAGGCTTTGTAGCGATACACCCAGGCGGTGCCGTAAGTAAGGATCAGGTGTGTGGCGTTTTGGAGCGATTCGCGCGTGTCGTCTAGCGCGGCATTGAGATGGTTCAATATTGTTTCCTTATCGGGATGACTTAGTTCTGAATGCACATCCAGCGAATGCCATAAATCGTTGTGGTTGACAATATCTTCGTCTGTAAAGGCTTGACCCGAAAGGCTTCTGCGGATGATTTCGTGGATGGCCATCGGATGGAATAAAATCCCAAACGGGTTGCAACGGTTCTGGAATTTAAAATAGTCGAGTTTTTCTGCGATGTTCACGGCAAAGCAAGAGCCCAGCGACACAATTTTAGAATCGTAGCGGATTGGATTTTCGGTTGTTGGGATTGGGATTTTTGTGGTAAATTCCATCTTTATCTTGAAATTTACTCGTAAAAAAACGTGTCCATTCCCCAAACTTCTCCACTTGAATCATCCTTAAAAACACTAGTTAACGGATAATTCATCGCATTATAAGTGTAAGTGTGCGAATACGTCCTGGCACTTGAATCTTCATCAATCTCGGTCTCTAAAACAAGGTTTTGCGTAGTTTGGGCATTGGATGCACCCGCCAATAGAATTTTAGAATAGCCCGGAATATTTTTAAAGGAGAAGTTTTTAACGTCATAGGCCAAATCATAATTAGTGACTTCAGAAGTATTGAGATTGGTTATTTCTTTACGTACAGTCAATTCGCCCTCAAAAAAATACTTGCTGATTTTGTTGTCAAAAGGCGTATCCTGATTGACGAGGTCGCCGGTGAATTTTTCGACAACCACAGCGTTGCCATCCGCATCGTAAGTTAACACTACTTTATAGCCCGTGCTATTGACAAGATTTAACGATTTACAAAGCACAACCCTTTCCTGGTCGTCATATTCATAGCTTTGAGCTTTCACCAAAACGTTAGCTGAATTATAAACATCGCTGCGAGTGATAAGCATACCGGTATAAGAATATACATTCCTAAGTCCGGTAGAATGAATGACGTGCGAAAGAAAAATACCATTATAATGAAAAGTCGAAATATATTGGCCTTCATTGGGCAAATTAGACACGATTTTTACCAAGCGCGTACCGTTTCCGGTCGCGGCAGGTTGACTATCGTCGCCCGAACAGGACACCAAAGCCAACAAACACATGCTCAGGAAGATGGTAATTTTTTTCATAGTTCAAAGATTAAACTGCAAATAAGATAAAAATTTGCAAATAAAAAAACCGGACATTACATCCGGTTTTTTATCACTATTAAATGGGTTTATTGATAAGTAATATCAAAAGCGCCCTCAGAAATATCGTAGGTCACGCCTGGCACCAGGAACGAACTCGCCACAAAATCGAAAGTCCCGATAATGCGCTTGGCAGTCGTATCATGCGAAACGATGGTGAGCGTTCCAGACTCTGCTGCGAATGACGATCCTTCGGGAGTGGTATCCTTAATGTACTGGCCTACGTAATCGCCGGTGATATCCAGATCGTAAGTTCCCGGTGTAATGGAGCTGATCACATTAATACCTATCGTTTCAACACTTCCACGTCTTCCGATGATAGAAATACGGCCGCTATTGCTCAATCCGTTGATTGCGGTGGGTGTGAAAACATTGTCATCTAATTTTGCGGTAAAGGTGTTGTTGCCCGGCCCAGACGGCGCTTCATCAAGATAATTGAGGGCAAACGAACCATTGGTAAATACTTTGGTGTCAACGGCCGCACCGCCATCGGCAAAGCGTACGCCGGTAAATTTAAAAGTTCCTACTACGCGTTTGTTGATGGTGTCGATACTTGAAATGGTCAATTGTGCGGTGTCTGTATAAGCATCAAAATCGGCATACTCGCCAATGTCGTCGCGCGCCGCGATGTAAGGTACGTTTCCTGAACCCTGGCTGAATATCATTGCAAAGCCAACCACAGACGGGTCAAAGTCGCTCCAGGTGTAAGTTCCTACTTCTGGATTGGGCAAGGTAATCTGGAAAAATTCTCCGGTACCTTTCATACCGGTAATGGCAAGGTAATCATCGTTCACAATGGCTTGTGTGGTCGTGCCAAAAAAAGTCTGGTCACTATAATCGGCTTTGAAATGGCTGATAAATGGCGGTACCGGTGGATCCGGATCTTCTGTCGGATTGGGGATACACGAAGTGAAAAACACAATCGAAACACCAAGGATGAACAATAACTTCTTCATTATAATAAAGTTTGAATGATTAATTTTTGACAAATAAACTTAAAAAGAATCAAATAAAAAATATTTTCTTGCCATTTAACCAAGAAAGAAAAACCCGAATGTTCTAAAAAGACATTCGGGTTTTCTTTTGGATTTTCAATTCGTTACTGATAAAAATATTGGGCGTCAAAACTATCGAGGAACTGATCGTCGACGCTGTGCGTGGCAATCGGAAAACCGACGGCATTGTACGAAATAGTACGACTCACCTGTCCCGTGCTGCCGTCGCTGTCGGTATACGCTCTGGCGATGACATTTTTATGGGATCCGTCGGGATAAAGCTGCAACATCAATAATTTGTCAAAACCAGTGATGTTCTTGGTTGGAGCGAACTTGCTGTCGTAAGTATATTGGTGTGTGGTTTGAAAACCATCGGCATAATCCTTTTGAATGCTAACAATCTCGTTGCCCTCGAGCGTTAGTTGGGCAGTCCATTTGATGTCGCCCACGGCATCTGTAAGTTCGGCCGTTATAGAACCGTCTGTATTGTAAAAAAAGCTTTGGGTTTCAAAATTGCTGGCCGCCGAAATCAATCGCTGCTCATCGTCGTACAATAATACGGTGGTTTTGGTGAGCGATCCGTTGGTCTCGACCATGCCGGTAATCAGGTTATCGGTATAGGTAAACGTCCGTTGTACACCATTTGAATCAAAAGTGGAAGTGATTTTCATACCGCTGTAACTCCAAAGTGTCGTCACCGGAGCCCCGCCATTAACGCTATAATTCTTAACGATGGTCTTTTGCAAAAGCAAGGTATCGGGATTCATATTGCCTACAATCGGGGTATCGTCGTCACTTGAGCAAGACGTAAGTGCCAAAAAAAGAAGACCAAATAAATAAACTACTTTGTTCATAATGCAGGTTTTGAAGTGGTTTGGGACGCCGAATAAACAATAAAAAAGCCGGACACCCATTAAAAAATCGATGTCCGGCTTATATTTTCGTTGAACGGTTATTTTATGAAATCAACCGCGTTTTCGAGCGCTTCGGGAATCCCGAGTGGGTCTTTTCCGCCGGCTGTGGCAAAAAATGGTTGCCCGCCGCCGCCGCCAATAATGTATTTACCCAATTCGCGCACGACTTGCCCTGCATTGAGATTCCTTTCAGCCACCAATTCCTTGGAGATGTAACAGGTGAGCATCGGTTTCTCATCGGTCGCTGTAGCCAGTACCAGGAAGATGTTTTTGGCGGTATTGCCGATTTCATACGCCAGGTCTTTGGCTCCGTTGGCATCGAGGTCCACAAGTTTGGCCAGGAACCTCACGCCGTTGATGTCCTGCAATTGCGGCACCAGTTCTGAAACCATATTCTTGACCTTGTCTTTCATCAAGGCCTCAATCTGTTTGGCAAGTCTGGTATTTTCATCCTGGAGTGCAACGACTGCTTTCAAAGAATCCTGCGGATTTTTGAGTGCCGACTTGATATCATTGAGCATCGTTTCATGCGAGGCAAAAAACTCGCGAACTGCATCGCCGGTAATCGCTTCAATACGACGGATTCCTGCCGCCACGGCGCTTTCGCTGACAATCTTAAAATACCAGATGTCTGCCGAATTATTGACGTGGATGCCGCCGCACAACTCCATGCTTTTCCCGAATTTGATAGCGCGTACCTGGTCGCCGTACTTTTCGCCAAACAAAGCCATTGCGCCTTCATCGACCGCTTGCTGGAATGGGATGCTGCGTCTTTCCTCTAAAGGCAAATGCTCCTGAATGCGCGCATTGACGAAATCTTCTACCTGCTGCAATTCACTATCGGTCAATTTGGCAAAGTGCGAAAAGTCGAAACGCAGGTAATTGGGCGCTACAAGCGATCCTTTCTGCTCTACGTGCGTCCCTAAGATAGTGCGCAACGCTTGGTGCATGAGATGTGTGGCCGTATGGTTTTTTGATGTGCTGAGTCGTAAATCCTGATCGACCTTGGCGATGAACGTGCCATTGACATTCTCGGGCAATTCTTTGGCCAAATGCAAAATAAGGTTATTCTCTTTCTTGGTATCGATGATCTGGATGTCCTGGTTGGGTGTCGATAAAACGCCCTTGTCGCCCACCTGTCCGCCGCCTTCAGGGTAAAATGGCGTACTGTCCAGGACAATCTGGTAGAGTTTCCCATCCTTTTTAGAATCGACCGAACGGTAACGCGTGATTTTGACTTCATTGACGAGCAAATCGTAGCCTACAAAAGCCTCGGTATTGCCTTCTACCAAAATCGTCCAGTCGTCTGTAGAAACTTCTGACGCGGCGCGTGAACGGGTTTTCTGCTCGAACATCGCCCTTTCAAAACCTTGCTCATCAAGCTCATAATTTCTTTCACGCAGAATGAGTGCGGTCAAATCGATAGGAAATCCGAATGTATCGTAGAGTTCAAAAGCTTTGCTGCCCAAAACGGTTTTGCCCTCGGTGTCCGAAATTACATTTTCGAGCAATTGCAAGCCTTGGTCGAGCGTGCGTAAAAACGATTGCTCTTCTTCGCGGATCACGTTCATCACAAGGTTTTTCTGCGCGGTGATTTCTGGGAAAGCGCTTCCCATTTGGGCCGACAACGTTTCTACGAGTTGGTAGATGAAGGCTTCCTTGGTTTTCAAGAATGTGAACCCATAACGGATCGCGCGACGCAAAATTCTCCTGATTACGTAGCCTGCCCCGGTATTCGACGGCAATTGCCCGTCGGCGATGGCAAAAGCTACCGCACGAACGTGGTCGGCGATGACACGGATGGCGATATTTACTTTTTCTTGGTCGTCATCAGACGCTTTCATGGTGTATTTAGATCCGGTGACGCTTTCGATTTTTTGGATCAGCGGCGTAAACACGTCGGTATCGTAGTTGGATTGTACGCCTTGTAAAACCATACACAAACGTTCGAAACCCATTCCGGTGTCTACGTGTTGCGCGGGCAATTTTTCTAGCGAACCGTCGGCTTTGCGGTTGAATTCCATGAAGACGTTGTTCCAGATTTCTACCACATGGGGATGGTCGTTGTTGACGAGTTCTTTTCCAGGTTTCAAGGCTTTCTCGGCAGCCGAACGTATGTCAACATGGATTTCAGAGCACGGACCACATGGGCCTTGGTCTCCCATTTCCCAGAAGTTGTCTTTTTTGTTTCCTAAGAGAATCCTATCTTCTGAAATCAAAGTTTTCCAGATGTCATAGGCTTCCTGGTCAAAAGGTACGTTTTCTTCTTCTGAACCTTCAAAAACAGTGACGTATAAAATGTCTTTGTCGATCTTATAGACCTCAGTCAATAATTCCCACGCCCAGTGAATGGCTTCTTTTTTGAAATAATCGCCGAAAGACCAGTTGCCGAGCATCTCGAACATGGTGTGGTGGTAGGTATCGATACCCACTTCTTCAAGGTCATTGTGCTTTCCCGACACGCGCAAACACTTTTGCGTATCGGCGATGCGTTTTGATTTTGGCGTGCCGTTGCCCAGGAAATACTCTTTGAACTGCGCCATGCCCGAGTTGTTGAACATGAGTGTCGGGTCGTCTTTTAAAACGATGGGAGCCGATGGGACAATGAGATGGCCTTTGGTTTGGAAAAAATCGAGAAATTGTTGTCTGACGTCTTGTGATTTCATGTTCTTGGGTTCAGGGTTGAAGGTTCAGGGTTGAAGGTTCGAGAACTTATGGTTTCCCTGCACCTTGCAGCCTGCACCTTGTACCTATTTCTTAATATTCACAAAAAAGCGGTAAAACAAAAAAACATTTCTTTAAATTTGTTTTGACCTACCCTTTTAGAGGTGCAAAAATAGGATTTTTTAAAACATGGCGAAGGTAAAATATTATTACGATCCGGAAAGTTTGGCGTATCGGAAAATAAAGACCAAAAAACGCACGAAGTTTGGTTATGCCGCGCTGTTTTTGCTTTCTTCGGGCTTGTTTGGCGTGCTGGCTTTCATTGTTTTACTCAACACGCCGTTTTTTGAGACCCCAAAAGACCGTTTGCAGGCACGTGAGATTGAGAATTTCAAGATCCGCTACAACATCCTGAATAAAAAAATGGACCAAATTGAGGAAGTTCTGGAAGGCATTGAAGACCGTGACAACAATCTCTACCGCACGTATTTCAACACCTCCCCGATTCCCGACGAACAGCGCAAAGCCGGTTTTGGCGGCGTGAACCGTTACCAGGAACTTGAGGGCTACAACAATTCTGAACTGGTAATCAACACTTCTAAACGCGTGGATCAGATTTCAAAGGAACTCGTGATTCAATCCAAATCGCTCGATGAGATTTATAAATTGGCCAAAGAAAAAAACAAACTCTTAGAAGCGATTCCTGCCATACAACCTGTCAGGAATGAGAATTTACGAGCAGTGGCTTCGGGTTTTGGTTATCGCAGTGACCCGTTTACCAAGGTGCGCAAGTTTCATGCGGGCATGGATTTCTCGGCACGCTCGGGAACGCCGATTTATGCCACGGGTGACGGCGTGGTAGAACGGGCTGACAATACGGCATCGGGTTATGGCAACCATGTGGTCATCCGTCATGGCTTTGGATATGAGACGCTTTACGGACATTTGAGCAAATACAATTGCCGCGCTGGGCAACGCGTGAAACGTGGCGACGTCATTGGATTTGTGGGCTCAACGGGACGATCCGAAGCGCCGCATTTGCATTATGAAGTACACAAAGGCGGTGAGGTCGTGAACCCGCTTAATTTTTATTACGGAAACATTTCGGCGGCAGAATACGTCGTAATTGCTAAATTAGCCAACCAGGAAAACCAATCATTAGACTAATGCACATAGAACTTTCTCCAGATAAAAGGTATTTCAGCATCGGCGAACTCGCTAAGGCCTTTAACGTCAACGCTTCGCTGATCAGGTTTTGGGACAAGGAATTCGACATCCTCAAACCCAGGAAAAATGCCAAAGGCAACCGCATGTTTACGCAGGAAGACGTCAAGAACCTGCAACTCATCTATCATTTGGTCAAGGAACGCGGCTTTACGCTTGACGGTGCAAAGACACATTTAAAAGAAGGCCAGAAGAAAACACTAGACAAATTTGAGATCATCAACAAGCTTGAGGGTATAAAGGCACAATTGTTGAGTATTAAGGCCGAACTTTAAAATTTACCCGAGGCGAAGCCACTCGAGCTTTAGCAAACAGGCGAAGCAAACTGAATGGAGCGCAGCGGAACTAATAAATCAATTTAACATTAAAATCAATCAAACATGAGAAAATTTTTGCCTTGGATTATTGTAATTGCTGTACTCGGAATTTTATATTTCTGGGTTAAAGGAATCAACAACACTGCGGTAACGCTAAACCAGAACATTGAAGAAGCTTGGGGTAACGTACAAACGTCTTATCAAAGAAGAAACGACCTCATCGGCAACCTGGTCAACACTGTAAAAGGGTACGCCGAACATGAAAAAAGCACCCTAACCGCCGTCATTGAAGCGCGCGCCAAAGCAACCGCCGTTACGGTCGACCCAACAAACATTACTCCTGAACAATTGGCAGCTTTCAACACTGCGCAAAGTGGCGTAAGCAGCTCGTTATCGCGATTGCTGGTTTCTGTGGAGCAATATCCCAACTTGAAAGCCGACCAGAGTTTCCTCAAATTGCAGGATGAACTGGCGAGTACCGAAAACCAGATCTTGACGGCGAGAACCCGTTTTAATGAAGCCGTGAAACCCTACAATAACCACATCGGAACTTTCCCAAATTCACTTTTTGCAGGTATGTTCGGGTTCCAGAAAAAAGCTTATTTCGAGGCGGTAGCTGGCGCAGAAAAACCCGTTGAAGTAAAATTCTAAAACCACGCCCATGTCTAAAGTTGAAGATTTTTTAACGCGCGACGAAGAGCTCGCCATCGTAGAAGCCATTCGCCTCGCCGAGAAAGAAACTTCGGGTGAAATTAGGGTACACATAGAAAGAACCACTTCCATGAGCGCAATGGACCGCGCCATGGAAGTTTTTCATTTTTTGGAGATGGACAAAACCGCGCTCAAAAACGGCGTGCTGATTTACGTAGCCGTAGACGATCATGCGTTTGCGATCTGCGGGGACCAAGGCATCAACGATTTGGTAGCCGACAATTTCTGGGACAGCACCAAAGAAATCATGGCATCGCATTTCAGGAATGGCCAATTTAAACAAGGGCTCGTGGAAGGCATTTCAAAAGCCGGTGCAGAGCTGCAACATTATTTCCCTTGTGCCGATGACGATACCGACGAATTAACAAACGAAATATCAAAAGGATAATGACAGTATTAAAAATGAGAACTTCGGTTTTCTTGCCACTCTTCGTTTGTCTGTTGTTTGCACAATTGGGATTCGCGCAGTTTGACATTCCCGAAAAACCTTCTTTTCAGACCTCGGTTTACGATTATGCGAACCTGTTGAATCCGCTTGAAAAGAAACAACTCGAAGAAAAACTAGTTCGCTATTCTGACTCGACCTCAACGCAAATGGTCGTCATTACCGTCGAGACCTTAAAAAATGAAGATCCGATGGTACTCGCAACCAATTGGGCACAGAAATGGGGAATCGGCCAGGCCAAAGAAGACAATGGCGTGATCATTCTGGTGGGCAAAAATGAACGCAAGATTGCCATCATGCCCGGTTACGGCCTTGAAGACCGGCTCACGGCGGGAATTGGCGGAGAAATCATTAGAAACATCATCGTGCCGGAGTTCAAGGCCGGAAGTTATTACAACGGGCTCGACAAAGGTGCCGATGCGCTTGTAGACGTTTTCAAAGGCAAATACAAAGGCGAACGCAAAAGCAATAAATCTAAGGGTATCCCTATTTTACCCATCATCATCGTAGTAATCATCCTGCTGGTCTTGATTTCGCGACGCAAGAACAACGGCGGTAATTCGGGTAATTCGGGCGGCGGGCCCAGCCTGCTTGACGTAATCATCCTAAGCAGCCTGGGCAGAAACAGCGGTGGCGGCGGATTTGGCGGCTTTGGAGGTTCTTCTGGCGGCGGGTTCGGTGGAGGTGGATTTGGTGGTGGCTTTGGCGGCGGCGGATTCAGCGGCGGCGGAAGCAGTGGAAGCTGGTAATCTAAAAAACAAAAAGTCCTGACATACAATCAGGACTTTTTTCTTTTTGCAGTGAAACGATCTTGCTTCTGGTAACGCAGCTGTCTTTCTTTTAATGCATAAACCTACTTCCCCGATCAGGCTTTTCCTTACCCGCAAACTTCTCGATCTTATACGACAGTGAAAACATCACGTAGCGTTTCAACACCACGTTTTCCTCATCGCGGATGCTCGTTGGCGTAATCCGACGCGTCGTGGCCTGGTTCTGGTTGAGCAAATCGTACACCTTGACTTTGGCGGTAATTTTCTTTTTGTAAAAACTATAGGCGAGGCTCGAGTTCCAGAGATAGAAATCCTTTTTGAAACCATCGGCGATGTTGGAATTGTAAGTATAGCCAAAATCATTGCCGAAAACCCAGTTCTTTGGCCAGTAGTTCGTGGTCTGCAAATTGAATTTGTGCACTACGGTCGCAGCCGATGTCACCAGATAATTGCTATAATCGGTTTGATTATAAGTAAGGTTGTACGACGGATTGATCGTGAGTAGTTCACCGTATTCATAAGTAAAATTCATTCTCGGGCTCAAGCGTAACGATTGCGCCTCAAACAATTTCCCGTCGGTAAATCCTTTGGATTTGGCCAATCCGGGATTGAAGGCCAGTACAAACTTAAAGGTGTGCGCGTTGCTTTTATAGGTTTTGTTCCAACGCACGCCATACCAGGTTTCGTAGGTGCCCGAGACATCAGCATAAGTCGTCGTGCGTTTGCCACTGGCACTGTACACGGTAGAAGAAACAATCTCGTTGCCGTTGAATTGCCCGCCCACATAAACGCCGTAACCCGAGCGCGTGGCATAATCATAATTGTTGAAATTCATATTCACGTTATGCGTTTCGTTGAGCCCAAGGTTGGGATTCCCGATGTAGGTATTGAGCGGATCGGCAAGGTTCTCGACGGCTAAAAACTGTTCGGCTGTAGGGAAACTCGCCAAATATTCATAGTTCACCCAAAGCGACGCCGATTTGGTAAACCTGAAACTACCGTAGGCCGAAGCATAAGGAAAAATATAATTTTTATTTAGGTCTATTTTGCTGCCTAAGTAAAGCGATGAATTGTCATAACCCGTTATCGTAGTTCCGGCAGAAAGACTCAAATCGAACTTTTTGCGTTGGATGGAAAAGCCCGTCTTTGGCGTCACGAGTTTGGTGGTAGAACTCCAGAAATTCGATTGCAGCGCATTGACCTCCGAGTAGGATTGCGAAACGGCATTGAAATCAAAAACCTTCCGGTCGTCGGTAGTCTTTTCAAAACGTGCATACACACCCAGTTTTACCTGCATCGAATCGGTAACGGGTTCGGCGTACTCTATTTCTGTGGCATACGAATCGCTGATTTTTCGGGTTTTTCGGTCTTGGTTACGCACATCATCGGGTGTGGCATCCTGATAAAACTGGGTAACCGATTTATTGATCGCCTCACCATCCTGGACCGAATTGATGTTTTCCAAGAACACGTTCACAAACCGCCCTTTGCGTTTGAATGCCTTATTGAAATTGACGGTATTGTTGAAATTGACCTTATTCACCGCATCGGTGGTCTGCGCGCTGTTGTCATTGAGCAATTGCGCGCCGTCGTCATAAGTAGATTGAAACGAATTGCCAACGTTACTGGCTTTTGACGTAGCGAACTTAGGAGCTACGTTGATGGTCGCCGTAGAGTCGATCTTGTAGTCAAAGTTAAAGGTAAAATTGTGCCCGTCGCGATCCTCTTTTGTACTGCCATTGGAGACCGTCGTGAGGTTTCCGCTGGGCAATAGGTTCACAAGACGCGTTCGGTTGGTGTTGTTGGCCGTGGTTCCCGAGTAGAAATACGCACCATTGCCGTCGAATCCCTTAAACCATTCATCGGCGTAATTGATCCCAACCATATTGGATTGGATGATGCCCTTGCCGCCGCCAAACCGCAAATTCCCGATGCCATATGAGTTGTCTTCGTTGTTAAAGAAATACGACACATTGCGTCCGCCGCCCATATTGTCGAAAATCTCATCCATCGAGAAGCCCGTAGAATTGATGTTGTTGGATGAAGCCAGCAAACTGATCTTGCGTTTGTTCTTGAAATAATTCACCAGCGCACTGCTTTCATACCGTTTATCGCTGCCGTAACCGCCCATGAACTTTCCAAAAAGGCCTTTGTTCTTGTCCTCGTCTATGGTGAGGTTGATGCTGGCATTATTAGAGCTCGCCGCCTGCTTGGTGAGTTCTTCTTTCCTGGTTTTGGTGTCGGTAACCTGTACTTTGTTGATGATGTCTGATGGCAGGCTTTGCAGCGCAATTTTCCCGTCCTTGTCAAAAAACGGTTTGCCGTTCACGAGCACCTGATTCACGTCCTTACCGTTGACCTTGATCTTACCTTGTTCATCGATCTCTACGCCCGGCAATTGCTTGAGTAGCGTCTCTACGTTAGAGTCTGGCCTGAGTTTAAACGATGAGGCGTTGAATTCGAGCGTGTCTTTTTTGATGCGGATCGGCGGTGCTTCGCTTTTCACGACGACTTCACCCAACGTATTGCTGTTTTCTATAAGGCGCAACGTACCAAAATCCTTGTTTTCGGCAATCGATTCTACTTGTTGCTTATAAGTCTGGTAGCCGATATACGACACTTTGAGAAAAACCGGCTTGGAGATTTTTTTGGTGCTGATGGCAAAACTCCCATTCTTGTCTGTAATGGTATAATCGACGACGGTAGAATCTGCAACTCTCGAAAGGTAAACTGTAGCCGATTCGAGCGGGATTTGCGTCTTACTATCCAGGACCTTTCCTTTGATGGTGATATTCTGCGCAAATGACGTGACGCTGCAACCTAAGAGCAGCAGCAAAAAGTAAAATTTTGACATGAAAAAGAAGTTGCGGTTTGTATTGATAACAACGAAATAAGGGATTTAGTTTGACATACAAAAATTTCTTACAATCGGAATCGTGAAAAATTTAAAATCCAAACATAAGCCTGTAATTCTGTAAGCGTTACCATGCTGTGCAAGTGTAAATTTAGGTTTCTAAAAACCAATATTATGACAACAGCAATTAAAACCGTCTGGCTCGCAACCGCGTTCGTTTTGGCGTTTATCGTGATGGTGTGGGCCAATATTCCTATCGACTTTGTAGTGGCGATGTTCGCCGTGGGAATCGTAATGGTGCCGTACATGTTAGTAAAGGTTCTCAAGGAACCGTTCACCGCCAAAAAAACCTTTTCTAATTGGTACGAAGATTATCCCAAACAGGGTTGAATCGAGCTATTTCTCCCTGATATAAATGTCTATAGGCACGCCCGAGAAATCCCAGTGCTCTCTGATTTTATTCTCAAGGAATCGTTTGTAAGGATCCTTCACATACTGCGGCAGGTTTGCGAAAAACACAAACTGCGGCGTAGGCGTAGGCAATTGCATACAATACTTGATTTTGACGTATTTCCCTTTCAAGGCCGGTGGCGGATAACCCTCGATAACCTTAAGCATGTAGTCATTGAATTTAGAAGTCGGGATGCGTTGCTTTCTGTTCTCGAAAACCTGTACCGATGCCTCAAGCGCCTTGAGCAAACGTTGTTTGGTGAGCGCCGAAACGAACAAAATCGGCACGTCTGTAAACGGTTCTAGTTCCTTGCGGATCTTGGCTTCGTAGTCGCGCGTAGACATGGTGTCTTTCTCGACCAAATCCCATTTGTTCACCAAAATCACGACGCCTTTGCGATTCTTTTCAGCAAGCCAGAAAATGCTCTGGTCTTGTCCTTCAAAACCACGCGTTGCATCAATGACCAATAGGCAGATGTCGGCATGTTCAATAGCACGCACAGAACGCATGACCGAATAAAACTCGAGATCTTCTTTCACTTTCGCCTTACGACGGATTCCGGCCGTATCTACGAGGTTGAACTCAAAACCAAAACGGTCGAACTTGGTATCGATGGCATCGCGTGTGGTACCAGCAATATCGGTTACCATGAATCTATCCTGGCCGATGAGCGCGTTGATGAAACTCGATTTACCGGCATTGGGACGACCCACTACAGCAAAACGCGGCAACGGCACTTCTTCCTGGACAGGTTCTGGTTTGATGGGGAATGCTTGGATTAAGGCATCGAGCAATTCACCGGTTCCGCTACCCGAAATACTCGCAAAAGTAAAATAATCACCCAGCCCAAGATTGTAGAATTCTACGGCGTCTTTTTCGCGCATGGCATTGTCTACCTTATTGACTGCGAGTAATACCGGTTTGGTGACTTTGCGCAGCAACTTAGAGACGGTTTCATCCATAGGCGTGATGCCTTCCTCGACGTCAACTACAAAGATAATCACGTCGGCTTCGTCTATGGCGAGTTCTACCTGTTTGCGGATTTCGCCCTCGAAAACATCATCAGAGCCGCGCACATAACCACCGGTATCGATTACAGAAAACTCTTTCCCGTTCCATTCGCTTTTGCCGTAATTGCGGTCGCGGGTAACACCCGAAACCGAATCGACGATGGCTTCCCTTCTCTGGATCAATCGGTTAAACAACGTAGATTTCCCTACGTTTGGTCTTCCTACTATGGCTACAATGTTATTCATGATGCGTGCTCGAATTTTTTGCAAAGGTAGGGCTAAAGAAGTGAAAATCCAGTATTTTTTTATTTGGGATAGGTTTAACCTAATTTAACAAATAATAAGGCTCGAATTGTCGTTTTCAACCCAAATCTAAATCTGATACGCGATGAAAACCGGAACCAAATTCAACACCCGTTTTGAAAAAGCCACACCAAAGACCAAAGAGGAGATTAAGGCGAGTTGTGAAAAAATCCGAACGAACAAAGAGGATTTTGACATTCGCAGCAACGGAAACCATATTTGGGTAGAATTGGGCGAAAAGAAACAACAATACTTCTCACCAATGTTGCATTTACGATTGGTGGATGCCGAAAATAAAACATTTATAAAAGGGGAATTCGCAGAAAACCCATTGCTGTGGATTGCCTTTGTAGTGACGCAAATTGCCAGCGCACTCATTTTTTTGGTGGCTTTGGTCGTCGCTTATTTTAAGAACGACGCGGGTTGGAATTTCAATCCCGAACTCTTTTTGATGTTTGCGATGGTAACCGTGTGGTTTGCCATTCACTTGCTCTCAGAGCGTTTCAAGAAGAAAGGCAGACGCCAGATTGAAAAACTGCACCAGTTTGTAGACCATATCGCCGCAGCTTAGATGGCTGTTGTTTGCGTGAAGGATCGCAGCAAGCTACCGCGTAGCGCGGAGAGCCTGACCCACAGGGGCACGCCAACAAAAAACTCCGGATACCACGCTGAAATAGCAGTAGTATCTGGAGTTTTTTTATGGATTTTTTCTAGTTGTTGTAACCGAAACGCTTGAGCTGGTTGGCGTTGCTTCGCCAGTCTTTATTGACCTTGACGTACAATTCAATATGGATTTGTTTGCCGAAGAATTTCTCGAGATCGGCACGCGATTCTACCCCAACTTTTTTCAATGCCGCGCCTTTATGGCCAATGATGATGCCCTTTTGGGTATCGCGCTCAACCATAATCAGCGAGCGGATGCGGATGATGTCGTCGTCCTCGATGAATTCCTCGGTCACGATTTCTACCGAATACGGGATCTCCTTGCTGTAATTGAGTAGTATTTTCTCGCGGATGGTTTCGTTGACAAAGAAGCGTTCGGGCTTGTCGGTGAGTTGGTCTTTGGGGTAGAATGCCGGTGATTCTGGAAGCAAGGCCAGAATACGGGCAAACACTTCGGGGACGTTGAAATTCTTGAGCGCCGAGATGGGGAAAATTTCGGCATTGGGCACTTTCTCGCTCCAGAAAGCCACTTGTTCTTCTAGCTGTTCCTGATTGGAGTTGTCTATTTTATTGAGCAGCAGCAACACCGGAATGTTGGCGTGGATGATTTTGTTGAAGAATGCTTCGTCTTTGAGTTCGCGCTCGCCGATCTCGACCATGTAAATGAGTACATCGGCATCCTCAAACGCCGATTTCACAAATTGCATCATCGATTCCTGCATTTCGTAAGCGGGCTTGATGATTCCCGGCGTGTCGGAAAAAACCATCTGGAAGTCGTCGCCATTGACAATACCCAGGATGCGGTGCCTGGTGGTTTGGGCTTTTGAGGTGATAATCGACAAACGCTCGCCAACAAAGGCATTCATGAGTGTCGATTTGCCTACGTTGGGGTTCCCGATGATGTTGACGAATCCGGCTTTGTGGGTCATTTTTGTGTTTTTAACGTTGTGTCGCTTGGCCTCTCGCCTTTGCGGGTGCAAATATACGGCAGATATCGTTGCGTTTGCTTTTTTTGGGAAAGTTATCGAACCCACCAAGGCCGACACAAAAAAGCCCCTGATGACAGAGGCTTGATTTTTAGTTGACTGTGTAGCCGATTTTGAGGCCGACGCGTGGGTTGAAGTTGTCGAAGTATTTATTGTCGACTCCGTGAAGCGCACTTCCTTTTATTTCCCATTTCCAGATGAAACCTACCGATGGGTCGATCAGGAAATGGCCGAGTTGGAGTTTGTAACCCAAATCGGGATTGAAGAGGCTCCAATAAGCATAACGTCCGCCCACACTATTGCCCGCTATATTTTCCTTAAACCAGACCGCTCCGATAGTCCCGGTATTTTGAAGGTACAAACCGTTCCAGGCTTTTTTGTTGAAATAGGTCCTGTTCCCGAGGTCAATCTGCGCGCCTTGTCCGTCGATTGATGGCGTAAACGGCAAATCGAGACTGCCCATGGCATAACTGAACTGTGCAATTTTAGACTGCTTGAAGCCGAGCGAATCTTTTTTTAAATTTTCTACGGCATGCTCCAGGCTAAATCCGGCGAGGTTTTGCTCGGAGATTGAACCGCTTAAATTAATCGAACATGGCAATTTGGGTTTCATCTCTTGTGCACTAGCCAGCAAGGGAAGACAACAAAATAAGAGTAACATTTTTTTCATAATAGAATCGTTGAAGTTTTTTTGTTTAAAGATAAATCAAATTTGTTAAACAAAGAAAACAAAATGCATAAAAAAACCTCCCAATATTTGAGAGGTTTTTCTAGTAGCGGGAACAGGACTCGAACCTGTGACCTTCGGGTTATGAGCCCGACGAGCTGCCTACTGCTCTATCCCGCGCTGTTTCGGGGGCAAATATACGACAGAAATCGGTAAACGCAAGTTAATTTTACAAAAACTTTAATTCACCGGATTTGCTTGAACGGATTTCACATCTGGCCATCGCTTGAAATTCTATAATCCTGTAGCTGGAAATCCATAACGACTTGCCTGCCAAATTGCTTATTTTTATGGCTATGGACTGGATGCAAATTACCGGATACGCCGCCGCTTTTTTCACTATGGTCTGCAATGTTCCGCAGGCTTTAAGAATCATCCGTACCAAAGACACCAAAAGCGTTTCGGCAGTGACTTATAGCCTGCTGTTAACGGGTTTGTTGCTTTGGGTGACTTACGGCTGCATGCGCAACGACTGGCCAATCATCATCTGCAATGCGTTTTCGGCCTTGTTCTGCGGAATCGTGTTATGGCTCAAACTCGTTTCACGTCAAACGGTAATCGACATCCACAATAAAATTCACAATAAAGACCAATAAACATGGAAGCATACGACACCTTATCAGAAGCCGTTACAGCGTTGCAACAGCAGGGTTATACAGAAGATTTCAACATCCACAACAACATCCTTAAAAGCGGTTCAGGACAGCATGAATTCAAACATACCGAATTCATAATCGACAAATCCTTTCGATTTGATGTAGACGAAGACCCGTCTGACCAGGCGATGCTGTATGCGATTTCATCTGCCGATCGTTCGGTAAAAGGAATTTTGGTCAATGGATACGGGATTTATTCTGAAGAATCCACCAACGACATCCTCGAAAAGCTCAAAGAATCGCATTAAAAAAGCCCTTTATTAAAAGGGCTGAGGTTTTAAAGTGTGGCCATGTCGATGACAAACCGGTAACGCACGTCACCGTTAACCATCCGGTCATACGCGTGGGTGATGCCTTTGATGTCGATGAGCTCGATGTCTGAAACGATGTCATGCTCGGCACAAAAATCCAACATTTCCTGGGTTTCAGGCAAACCGCCGATTCCAGAACCTGCGAGGCTTTTACGTCCACTGATAATCTTAAACGGATGCACCGAATAACTCTCGGATGGCGCTCCGACGCAAATATGCACGCCGTTGGTCCTGAGCATGGTCAGGTACAGGCTCATATCGTGTGGCGCCGAAACAGTATCTAAAATGAAATCGAAATAACCTTTGGCATTCTTGAGCTGTTCCTCGTCTTTGGTAACAATGAATTTGTGCGCACCCAGTCTGCGCGCGTCGGTTTCTTTCTCTGGCGAGGTGCTCAAAACGGTAACCTCAGCGCCGAAGGCCACCCCGAATTTTACCGCCATATGGCCCAAACCGCCCAAACCAAGTACGCCGAGTTTGTGTCCTTTGCCCACTTTCCAGTGGCGCAGCGGAGAATACGTGGTAATGCCGGCGCACAACAAAGGTGCTGTAGCCGCTAAGTCAAGTTCGTGGGGAATGTGCAGCGTAAAATCTTCATGCACGACAATCGTATTGGAATAACCGCCGTAAGTTGGGGTTTTTCGGTCTTGTTCGTAGCCATTGTAGGTAGCCGAACTGCCGTTGAGGCAATACTGCTCGAGACCTTGTTCACAGTTCTCGCACACGCGGCACGAATCCACGAGGCAACCGGTTCCGGCAAGGTCGCCAATCTTAAACTTGGTTACGTGACTGCCTACTGCCACAACCGTCCCTACGATTTCATGTCCGGGAACCATCGGGAAAATGCCCGGTGCCCAATCATTCCTGATTTGGTGCAGGTCGCTGTGGCAAACGCCGCAAAATTGAATGTCGAATTGTACGTCGTGGGGTTTGAGTTCGCGTCTTTCGAACTTCCATGGAGCTAAATCTGAAGTGGGGCCTTGTGCTGCGTATCCTTTTGCTGGTATCATCATTTTTATTTTTCCTAAAGTTAAGTAAAATCCATCGGCATTGAGGCCATCCCTGTTATATTTGTTTTACCAATTATCAACGCGATGAAACACACGATAAAAATAATCCTGCTGGTCTTTTTCCTGATTTCCTGCCAGTCTGACTCGGGCGTATTGCAAACTTTGTTCAACTTTCCGCAAGATCTCAAGGAAGTATCCGCCGTAGAAATGACCTCAAAATCCAACCTAATCTGGACGCTCGAAGACCACGGCAATGCGCCCAAACTGTATGCTTTCGACGCCAAAGGAACCTTGTTGCGCACGGTTTCGGTGGCAGCAACCAATAACGACTGGGAAGAACTCACTTCAGACCAAGATGGCAACCTTTACATTGGTGATTTCGGTAACAACGACAATGTGCGCAAAGACCTGTGTATTTATAAAGTCAACGTCGCCGATTTGGAGAAGGAAGAGGTACAACCCTCGCAGCAGACCACCTTTTTCTATCCTGAACAAACCGAGTTTCCGCCCAAAACGTCTGAAAAATTCTACGATCTCGAAGCTTTCTTTGAATCCAACGGTACTTTTTACCTGTTCACTAAAAACAGGAGTTCTGCTTCGGATGGCACAACTTTGCTGTACACCGTGCCCAACTTGCCCGGAAACCACGCCGCCAAAAAAGTGGGTTCGTTCATCACTTGTCCCGATTTTAGGTCGTGTGCAGTGACCAGCGCCGACATCAGCCCCAACGGAAAAAAAATTGCCTTACTGAGTTCAAGCCATGCCTGGATTTTCTCTGATTTTAAAAAGGACGCTTTCTTTGGCGGGAAAGTACAGCGAGTCGATTTTGGCGATCACTCGCATAAAGAAGGGATTTGCTTTATCGGCAACAGCAAACTATACGTAACCGACGAGCGTAAAAAGAAAAACGGCGGAAAACTCTACCTGCTCGACCTGGATCAATTAAAATCCAAACCCTAAACCGGCCGAAATCCTGCCGCCATCACCCGAGCGGAAATACGAGAATTTGGCGGTGAGTAAATTCACACCATTGAACCAGATTCCGCCGCCAAAAGAGTGGTGCCATTGGTCTGAATTTTCATTTTTGAGCCAAACCCGGCCGTAATCGAATCCGCTGAAAACCCCGTAGCTGATGGGCGCAAATCCGTTTTGGAGTTTGCCCAGGTTCCAGCGCACATCGGTGCTCTGGTAATACGATTGCTTGCCCGAGAACCGCTGGTTGCGATAACCGCGCAAATCAGTGTCGCCGCCTACTGTGGCTGCCTGATAGAACTCGTACTGGTCGTCGAACAACGCCTTGGCTTTAAACAGCGTAGCCAAAACGATTTTGCCGTCTGGAACCAGTTTACAGGTGAAACCTAAACTACTTTCGGCATAAGGGAAACGGCGGTAGGTTTGGTCGATGTTCATCTTAAAACCGCCGAGCAACGAGAATTGCATGCCCAGGGTGGGGTTAGAATTGTTGTCGTAATTTTCAAACGAGTATTCTGCATTGAAATCCCCAAAATTCTTGTAATCGAATACGTCGGCATTGATGGCAAAGGGCTGTGAAATGTAGCGATTGGGCGTGCGGTCTACAGAAATCCGTTCAAACGACAATTTGGTCACCACCGAAGCGCCATGTTCACCAACCCAACGCAACGAGGGCGTGGCTTTGATGGTTCGCATCTTGACGCGGTTGTAATCGAGTTCTTTGGTTTTTTTATGGTCGTTGATGGTTTCGTTGCCAAACCCAAAGAAGTTGGCGGTAAAATTGGGGCTGGTGTAGGCCGCGTCTACGATAAAATCCCATTTGCCAATCAGGTGTGGGAAAATCCCCTTATAGGACAACTCATAGCCGCTCGTTGCAAAATAATAATTCCCTTTTACCACGTGGCGTTGCGTATAGGGAAAGCGGTTGAATCCGTTTACCGTATAATTGACTACGCCGCCTATTTTTACACCGTCATCAGGGTTGAAACCTATGAGCGGATAACCCGCAAAAACATTGTATTTGGGCTTTTTATAGTCATAAGTATTCACTTCGTATTCATCCGACAACACCAACGTGGCCTTGCCCTCATTAAAGAAATTGTTTTTCTTGGATTTAAAATCGTATATCGTGACGCGTTTGCCGTTCAGGATGTAATAGGCATCGGTGTTCTGTCCGCCCAAAAGCCTGATCTTGATTTTGCTGCCCTTGCCTTTGACTTCAAAAAAATCATCGTCGCCCAAACCGTAAATCCAGAGTTCTTTGGTTTCATTGCCGTTATAGGTTCTTTCGGCGACGAGCTTTTCTCCCTCTTTTTTCATGCGGTAAGTTTGTACCTTGGTGGCATTGCCGAGCCGCGTGATAACGAATTTGTCTTTCTTTTCTGTGCCCACGACCAAAACCGTTCGCATCAATGTTTTGTAGTATTCGCGCGCGTATTTCGACAGGTGCGTCTTGCGGATTTTGAGCTGCAGTTTAACGCGGTCACTCGTACCATCCTTGAGTTCCTTGGGCAGGTTGGCGAACGCCTTGTCTATGTCTGAATCCGACAGGTTTTTCATGATGTACTGCGCCTGCTCTGTCCATGCCTTTTCATCGGCTTTGGTTACAAATGCCTGGTCGAGGTTATAGGCCGCGCGGTTGAACCACTTAACATTTTTTAGATTTTGGCTAAAGCTTCTCATGTGGCGCAAGGCCGGGATGTTCATTAAAATAGACAGCAGGTTTCCGTCGAATTTGGTAAACGCCTGGTCGCGGTCACGCGGAATCGGGCGGTAAATCACCTTCTCCTTTTCCTTGAATTCGCCCCAACGCCATTGGTCTTCGTGGCGGTCCCAATCGCCGATGAGCATGTCAAATAGCCGTGCGCGGATGTAGGCTTTCTCATCGACTTCATATTTTTCGTCGTCGTCGAGGTTGGCCAGCATATCATCGGTGCTTACAATTTTGGGCGGTTTACCAAAGCTGGCCAGGTTCGAGAATTTATCCATCGGACGCTCCTCAATAAAATAAATCTCATTGCCAAACTCTTCATTGAAAAGCCCGAGGGTGTTTTGCTTGGGGACATAAAACATGGCTGGATTCGTATGGTTTACACCTACACGATCGGCCATTTTCGCCACCACCAAAGGCGTGTAAGGATGCGCCGTCGTGTAAAAATCCATGATAAAATTCTCGGCGTAGGTATCGCGAAAATCCTTCTCTACCGATTGATCCTTAAAAGCCACCGATTGCAGGAAACGCGTGGCACTTTTACGCAATGCGCGCATTACGAACTCGCGCCCGTTCTTGTCTTCGAGCCGTAGTGAGCGCGACTGATGTCCGCCGCCTTCTATGGTGGGTTTGAGCCCTCCGTAGAGTGTATCCAGACTCACTGCCTTGAGTCTGATTGGCAAGCTGTAATACTTGCGGTAATGCTTGCCCCAAAGAAACCGGTAGCCAGCGTTTTTGGTGGTCATTTTGGTAGTATATACCGACGTGTCTTTGGATGTAGCAAACTTGTTAGGGAACTCGCGCAAATTGGGTACTGGCCTATTGAACAAGGGTTGCTGTTTGAACAACAACGCCTCATTCCCTTTGTAATCAAGCCCAAAAAACGAGACTTTAGACGCCCCGGTTTTCAACACCTGTAACATGGCATAACCGTGACGGCCAAAGGAGAAATCATTTCTATTGATGGCACGAGCGGCCTGGGCTTTGGAGCCGGCACCGCTGATGATTTGTTTGATGTTGTCGGCGTCTATATATTGCAGATTATGGTCGTGCCCCGAAACCACCACGACATTGGTTTTGTCGGCAATCAGCGTCTTGATGCGTTTGACCAGCGCGATGTATTTCTTGTTCTGCAAGTCCTGCGGGCTGATTCCCGAAGTCTTGCGTGCAAAATTGATGAAAGAGCCAATTATTGGCAACGGGATTCTTTTCTCGAACGGAAAAATTTGCTTTTCGAGCGAGAATTGTCCGCCGTGCGCGCCATTAGACAACAACGGATGGTGCATGGCAATGATAGTGGTCTTCTTCTGATTTTTATTGATCTGGTCTTCGAGTTCCAGAAAGAACTGCTCGCGCGTTTTGATGTCACAATCTTCGTTGATTGTGGGATGTTGGTTCCAGTCTTCAAGGTACCATTCACTGTCGATAAGGATCAACGCCACATTGTCATTGATATCCACATGGTCGATGGCGCAATTGTTTCTGGGCAAGAACGCCTTTTTGCTTTTGAAATAGTCGTTGACGATTTTTTGCTGCGCCGAAAGCCCGTCGATGCCGCTATACCAATCGTGGTTGCCCGGGATGAAAATGGTTTTCCCTTTGAACTTTTTGGCGAGTTCGAGTTGGTTCTTGAGCTTTTCCTCGGCGGTTTTTCTATTGGAATCACTTTTTTTGGGCATCCCTTTGGGATAGATGTTGTCGCCCAAAAAAATCAGCGTACTGCTCGAATCGGCCTTTGCCAGACGGTCCTGGAGTACCGAGAACAATTGTTGGGGTTTTTCAAGGTCGGAGTTTCCTGCATCGCCCACGAGGTAAAAAGTATGCGAAATGGTTTTGGGATTGTCAAAATTGTCCTTGATGGTAGCTGGCAAACGGGTCCCGAACTGGGAATGATTCGTGGCGCAGGAAGCCAGCAATAAAGCAATAACGAGCAGCGTATAAATTGAATTGCCGCGCCTTACATCAGGAAATAATTTCATAAATTGGCTAGGTAAAAAATTGACCATGACCCTTGTCCAAAAAGCCGAACAATTTGTCTTTGACCTTTTCAAAGATAAACTTTCTCCTTCATATACCTATCATAATTTTAATCATACCCAGCGTGTGGTGCGTGCCATTGGGCAATTGATTGCCACCGAAAACCTTACCGCACCAGAAATTGAAGCGTTGGTACTCGCCGGTTGGTTTCACGATACCGGTTACACCAATGGCCCCGAGGAACATGAACAACAAAGCGTATTGGTGCTTCGGGATTTTACTTCAATCCATCCCGTTTCTGAACAAGTCCTGGTTTTAGCAGAAAACCTGATCCTGGCCACCAAGATGAGCTGGCAGCCGCAAACCTCACTCGAAAACATCATGCGCGATGCCGATACGGCGCATTTTTCGGATGTCAATTACATCTTACTTAGCGGATTGTTGCGCGAAGAATGGCGGCTCACACTCGGCAAAACCTTTACCGATATCGAATGGGCCACCACCAACCGCAACCTTTTACTCCACCAACACCGCTATTTTACCGATTTGGCGCAAACCCAATGGCAGCCAGGCAAAGACTTGAACATTGCGTTGCTCCAGGAGAAAATCACACAACTCGCCGACGCCGACCTTAAGAAATCGGCCAAAGGGAAAAAAGTAGAAAAAGAAGAAAAACCCGAACGCGGGATTGAGACAATGTTCAAGGTGACGCTCAACAACCACACGCGACTCAGCCAGATTGCAGACAGCAAGGCCAATATTTTGCTTTCGGTAAACGCGATTATCATCTCTATTTCGTTGTCTACCCTGATCCCAAAACTCGACAGTCCGGGAAATCTGCATTTGATTGTACCTACGTTTATACTGATCATTTTTAGCGTGTGCTCGATCGTCTTTGCTATCCTTTCTACCAAACCCAAGGTCACCGGCGGATCGTTTACCCGAAAGGAAATCGAGGAGCAAAAAATCAACCTGCTGTTTTTTGGGAATTTCCACAAGATGCCGCTCGAAGAATACCAATGGGCCATGAACGAGCTCATGAAAGACAAGGATTATCTGTACAATTCTATGATTAAAGACTTGTATTTACTGGGATTGGTGCTCAACCGCAAGTACAAATTATTGCGCACGACTTATACGATTTTCATGATTGGGATTATCGTTTCGGTGCTGGCATTCGTGTATGCGTTTTATTCGATTCGTTAATTCTTAATTTCGTCGAGCAGTTCCTGGTAACTATACACTTTCTGACCGGGCAACTCCTGAAAAACTACATTCACGCGGATACCTTTGAGTCCCGAAACGCCTTGCAAATCCTCAATCTCAAATTGCTCAATGGTATCGCCAAGCAAACCTTTGTGCTGTAAAAAAGCGATATAACGCAGGTATTCCTGTTGCTCGGCAACTTGCGAATACACGATGGTAATCGTATCCTTTAACGCAATACGCTCTTCGGTTCCTTTGATAAATGCCTTGTCTATGCGTTTTTTGACCACTTCATAGCGCGCGTTGTACGAGCCGTCTACGTCGAATCGCTTTTCGTCCATCCTAAAACGGATGGTGATGGGATTGGAGAACACCAAAAGCAATGAGGTAACTTCCATTGGGTAAGACAATGACGGTTTGAGCGCGTGGTATTGGTTTTCCATTTCGCACATCACCTGCAGTTGCCAAAGGCGAAGGTTATAGAGGTAAATAAGGTCAAAACTACTGTGGTTGGTGATTGAATTTCCAATGTAAAGATTGTGTTCTACACCGTCGGTCTTGAAGCGTTCGTAATAATGCGGATAATGCGATTGCGCCGCGAGCTGTTTCTTGTCGAGAATAGCAGCCATCTTTTTATTGATCACAGACAAGGTCGTATCGAACTTTTTTCTTGCGTCGTAAATCGACCCGGAATTGGCATCGAGTTTCGCAAAATAATCCTGTACCAAACCATTCACCGCTTCGTCACCTTTTTGGTAGGATTGGAGCACTGGATTGATGGCCGATTTGATGTAATCCAGTACAAGCTGCTCAGAATCGGCCTTGAGCGTCTGTATGGTAGCCTTCCACTGCTGCAACTCAAAAATTTTCTGCTCAAAAATCGGCAGTTTTCGTATGTCGGGCATCGACTCGAATATTGCGATGAGTATTTCAATCTGTTTGAGGAGGTCTTCCTGGGTGGTTTGGTTTCGCATATCCGAAGAACCCTTGATATCTATTTGCCCGTAGAGCGGATAGACTTCGGGAAACACAATCTCATGGAAAACAGTTTCCTGCGTATCGCTGATATGTGCGAGCGCTTCTTCCTTGAATTTCCAGTACACACTGGGATGAATGGTGGTGTACTCGTTCTGGATCATCGCGTCGACCTGGTTTTGGATGTCAGAATAATAGCGGTCTATCGTGTCTGTGATGAACGGCAGCACGATATCTATTTTGTTGGCGTTGATACTATTGAGCTCTTTGGTGCGCGAGGAAACCACTTCTACAATGCCGAGGAATTTGTCGTTTTTAATCACGGGTGCAAAAATCGCGCTCCGGATATTTTGCGAAAGCATTTGCGTGGCGAAAGCCTGCTCGTTAAACTCGACCCCGAATTTGCGGACGTCCGAAACGCTCAGGTACTGCCTTTGGTTGATGAGTTCATCAAGTGTTTCGTTACAGGCGAGTTCATTACAGTCGATGTGTGCCTTATCGGATAGGATGAAACTTGGGACATTTTTCTCAAACGGCGAGAGCGTGAATCGGTTCTCGGCAATATCCAGCGCGGTGTAACCAACGCGAAGGTCAGCTATGTTAAAAATGGAACGGAAGATTTCCTCGAAATTTTCCCTGACCGAATGACTCTCATCTGGTTTGGCCAGCAAGGTAGTCTTGAGGTTCGACACGGCATTTTCAACCGTGGCGTCGTACAGTGTCATAATTCCGAAGCCTTTCATAATCCAGCTTTTAGAAGGGAATTTGGATTTCCAGAGATCAATATCGTGGAAATTGTCGATGAGCTGTTCTACATCGCCAGAGGTGATTTCGTTGGATTTGCCGGTAGGTTGGATTTCGATAAAATCGGCATTGTACAAAATGCGGTAATGCCTGGTGATGCCTTGCTGGTCTGGGATGTCGTAAAAAAATGGCTTGCTGAAATCAAAACGGTAACCGTAATACCTATTGAGGATCATGCAACAGCTCATGATGTAGAATTGGTCTTCGCTGAAATCGCGAATGAGCATGTCAAAACCGGCACCGGCATCGCTCAGGATGTTCTGAAACCGCTCAGAGTAATTGAACGTCAGATTGTGGAACGGGATGGTAACGGCCTTGATTTCGTTTTTGGTGAGTGCCGTTGGGAAAAGATCCGACAGCAAATAACGAATAAGATCTTTATGCTCCTCTATTTGGTTGATGCTCGTGATTCCCGATTGCAACTCAGGTACCATGGCCACTTGTTCAAGCAATCCCTTGGCGTAGCTCACGCGATAATCGACGCCCGAGGCAGCAATTTCCTCGAGATTTTCGATGAGTTTATGGAAAGAAATCTGAACCTGAAACGGATTGTCCTGGAATTTTTCGAATATCATAATCAGGAGGTTTTGCGCCCAACAAATATACGCAAAACTGCCACCGCTCGGATTGACACGAAATAAAAAAGCCTTACTTGGGGGAAGTAAGGCCTTTTAATCAAAACAAAATTTATTTATGAAAATTTACTCTTCAGAAGCTAGCGCAGTTCCGTCTTTCTTAACGGTTAAGGTTACTGCCAATCCTTTTTCGTTGATCATGGTCATTTTTAAAGTGTCGAGTTGGGCAAGGTTTCTGGACACCAATCCGCTGAACATATTGTAAGAGATGTTCATTTCTTTGAGGTTGTTTAGTTTTTCGAGGTCAAAGGGCACTTGTCCGTCCATGTTATTCTCAAACAAGCTTAGATTTTCAAGCGCAGTCAAGTTGGCCACTTCTTTCTCTAATTTTCCCGACAATTTGTTGCTGTTCAAAAGCAATACTTTTAACGATGACAAATTGTAAATTGATACCGGAATACTACCACTGAGCTCGTTGTTGAACAATGATAATGTCTGCAATTGTTTGAGATTACCCAATTCTTGTGGCATTTCGCCCGACAGTTGGTTCATGAACAATTCAATAGATTGCAAGTTGCTCGCGTTTCCTATTGTTGCAGGGATGTTGCCTGAGAGTTTATTGAAAGACATGTTCAGCGTCTTTAGTTGTTTCAGGTTACCGATACTGGCAGGAATAGCACCTGTTAAGTTGTTTTTGAACAAGTTGAGTTGTTGCAAACCAGACAGGTTACCGATTTCGGCAGGCAATTCACCAGTAAGATTGTTTCCAGAAAGGTTGAGCGACACAACTTTATCATTTTGCATCTTCACACCATACCAGGTATTGACCGGAGCATTGAGGTCCCATTTGGTTTTCCATTCACTACCGTGGGTAGCGTTGTATAATTTTACGAGGGCTGCCTTTTCTGAAGGAGCCACATTTGCCATTACTGATGCTGTTGCGATCAAAGACAAGAATAAAGTAGTTATGTTTTTCATGACGATTAGGGATTACGTTTTTATAACGGTGTAAATGTATATCGATAATCGACAATGTGCAAATAAAATCGATAAAATGCACTATTTTAATTTATTTATCTATAATATTCTTACAAATATTGCGCAAACACCTCTCCGATTTTTTTTTATACATTTGAAACACTAACCAAAAAACCAATAATTATGGAAATCAATTTCTTAGCCGTTTTTGCCGCTGCCGCCTCAACCCTGGTGGTGGGTTTCATCTGGTACAACCCAAATGTATTTGGCGGAATCTGGATGCGTGAAACTGGCATGACCGAAGAGCGCGCGCGTCAAGCCAATATGTTTAAAATGCTTGCAGCGACTTTTGTTTATGCGCTTTTAATCAGTCTTTTGCTCATGCCAATGACCATCCACCAATTCGGAGCCTATGGTATGATTGGAGGAAATGACGCCATGGCCAAACCCTCTTATGCCGCTTTCATGGCAGACTATGGCACTGCCTACCGCACTTTTAAACACGGTGCGCTTCATGGCTGCATGGTGGGATTGTTCCTGGCCCTGCCAATAATAGGGACAAACGCACTGTATGAACACAGGAGTTTCAAATACGTTTTGGTCACTGCCGGCTATTGGGTAGTGTGCATGACCATAATGGGCGGTATCATCTGTGGTTGGACTGCTTGATCCAAAAACAATAATAAAAAACGTCCGGTTCGGGTTGAGCCGGATTTTTTTTGCCCTGACAAATTTGATTACCTTTGGGCATCAATCAAAATCAATTGAAACCAGCTTGTTCATTTCGCCTTTACGAAACGGTCTCTGCTTTGCCTAATGGATGGGAGGCGCTTGCCGCTGATAATATTTTCCTGTCGGCACCTTATCTGGAAGTCCTCGAGCAATCGGCACCAGAGAATATGAGTTGCCATTTCATCGGCATTTTCGATTCGGATGCGCTTTGCGGTATCGCCGTGACACAATTCCTCAACCTAAATAAACTCGACTCCTTTGGCAATCGCGACCAATGCCTCAAAACCATGGTACGCGATTTTGTCTTTAGGAATTTTGCCTCCCACGTACTGTTTGTGGGCAACAATATGCTCACCGGGCAACACGCTTTTGTCTTGGCAAAGGGTACCGACACCACGGCTGCGCTACTTGCCTTGCGCCTTGCGGCTGCCGAATTGAGAAAAAAACTCGCTGCAAAAGGCACCAAAGTACACCTTACTACTTATAAGGATTTCGACGCTGCACAAGCAACCGCTTTTGACATCCCCGAATTCGCTAACAATTACCGCTTCTCTACCCAACCCAATATGGTGCTGGACATCCGCGACAGCTGGAAAACAGAACAGGACTACGTAGATGCTTTCCAGAAAAAATACCGCGACCAATACAAGCGCGCCCGCAAAAAAAGCGAAGGGATTGAAAAACGAAAACTCAACCTCGGGGAAATCATAGCTTTAGAAGATACCATATACAATTTATACCTGCACGTAGCCAGGCACGCACCGTTCAACAGTTTTTACCTTTCACGCCACCATTTCAGGACACTCAAGGAAAAACTCAAAGAGGCTTTTCGTTTCTATGGGTATTTCCAGGACAATCAATTGGTGGGCTTTAGTACGCTGATTAAGAACGGCAAATCAATGGAAACGTATTTCCTGGGTTATGACGAAAGTGTGCAGCGCGAAAAAATGCTGTATCTGAATATGCTTTACGACATGATTGCCTACTCTATAAAAAAAGGGTTTTCTGAAATCATCTTTGCCCGCACAGCGCTTGAAATCAAAAGTTCAGTCGGCGCGCAACCCACAGAGATGTTTGGGTTTATAGAACATCAAAACAAACTGCTCAACAAAGTGACCGGAAAGATTTTCGACTATGTAGAGCCCAAAACCGTCTGGCAGCAGCGGCATCCGTTTAAATAATTATGGAACGGCTACCTTGAGTCGTTTTTCAAGAATCTTGATGTCTAAGCTGGTCTGCGGACCGCAATATTCCCCATCGATTTGAAAACTAACCGGCACATTGGTCGTGACTGTAGCGCTGTGGGTAGAAATAATCTCGACATTCTCAGAATCGATTGGGATGTTGCCGGTAATGATTTGCGCAAAAATCATCAGGTCGAGATTTTTGAGGATAACAATCTCGAATTTCCCGTCGTCCATCTTACCGTTTGGGTTGATTGTTACGCCGGTGCCGTATTTTTGAGAATTGGCAATGACCACCATCCTGGCTATGGATTGATAGGTTTCACTATTTGCGGTTACCATTACTTCAAAAGGCGCGTCAAGATCTTTTAGTGTCGTGAATGCCTGAAGCGCATAACCCCACATACCGCGCGTATCACTGTTCTCGTAATTTTTGACCAGATCGGCGTTGAGCCCCAGGTCACTGAGGTGCAGGCTTTTCTTGCCGTTGATGCAAATCATGTCGATGTCCATGAAATTATTGCTGAACGCGACTTCTAGGTTTTCCTCTAGAGCGGAAGGCAAATTCAAATCGACCGAAAGCCCGTTGGCCGAACCTGCGGGAAGTATGCCAAGGATGACGTCATAAGGTTCGACGGCTTCGGCTACCATTTTAATGGTACCATCACCGCCGGCCACGATGATACGTTCGGGTTGGTGTTTTTTGTACAGCGCTTTGATCGCAGCCAAATCGTCTTTGCCGGTGGTTTCATATAGCTCAAAATGGCAGCGCTGGTGTGTCGCAAAAAATCCGACTGCCTCAATGAGTTGGGTTTTATCAAGGTCGCCCGACACAGGATTGACTACAAACAACACATTCTTTTCCATTTTGCTTTTTTTATCTCACCAAAATTAGCTAATTTACAATAGCACACGTATCAGTAAAACATAAAACCTTACATGAAGCCCATTCTTAAATTATACCGCGGTTATGCCAATGAACAGGAATTGATTGTGATGGGGCATGTTTTTAGGCCTACCACAAAAGAGGAATACAATTTCCAGAAGCGCCATTTTCACAATGCGCGTTCGGTAATCAGGATGTTTCGCGTCAAGACACAAGCCAATGCAAGTGTTTACCTGGATCTAAACGGCAAACGCATCCACACCAAAACACTCGATGACGGCTACTTTAAGTTCTCAATCCCGCTACAAAAGGAGTTTGGTTACGGTTGGATGGAATATCGGGTAAGCCTCATCCATAATAAGGAAGAGATTTTCTCTAAAGGGAGTTTCATCAGGCCGTATGAAGGCACGCTGGGTTTCATTTCTGATATCGACGACACGTTTTTGGTATCGCATACGCGCAATCCGTTCAAAAAACTGTACATACTGTTGTTCAGGAACCTCAAAGACCGCAAGATATTTGCCGATGTCGTGCCGCATTATCAGGCATTGAGTACGGCAGGACGCAACAATAAGGAAGAGCAGAATGCTTTTTTTTACGTGTCGAGCAGCGAGTGGAACTTGTATCGTTTCATCATCGATTTTACAGAATTGCATGAATTGCCGCGTGCCATATTGCTCTTAAAAGACATCAAGACGAGTTTGACCGATTTTTTCCTCAGCGGACGCGGCGACCACAACCACAAATTTGAAAAAATCAAGCACATCCTGGAATTCTATCCGCATCTCACCTACACCTTGCTTGGCGACGACTCGCAGGCCGACCCGTTTTTATATGAAAGTATCTGCAAAATATTTCCGGTCAACGTAAAAGCGGTGTACATCAGGCAGACTGGAAGTACAAAAAAGCCCAAAGCGGTCGAAGCACTCCGAAATATGGAGTCGATGAATGTACAAACGTGTTATTTTCAACACAGTGCCGAGGCGATTGCGCATTCTAAAGCGATTGGACTCATTGGATAACACGAACCGCAGCCCGGATGGCAGCGAAAAGCCTTTGACGCTAAAATGCATTTTTTGCCAAAGCGGGAAAGCGACCAAAGGAAGCTATTACCGCTTTGTGGAAAAAAGCATTTTGGCGGAGAAGCTTGCAGCGGACAGCCGGATTGGCTGCCCATAAAAATCACGCATTCTCAATATCGAGCTGAACCTGCTCCCACTCTTCGAGCAATTGGTCTAGCGCTTCCTTTTTCTTGTTGTAGGCCGTGAAGAAATTCGCGTCCTCGATGTGTTTGTCGTAGTTGGAGGCGAGCGCCTTGTCGTCATTCTGAATATCGATTTCGAGCTGTTTGATTTGGCTTTCTACTTTACTCAGGCGGTTGAGCAGCGTTTTGTTTTTCTTTTGGTCTTCGTACGAAATCTTGATGTTTTCTTTAGGTATCTCTTTTTTGACGAGGTCTTTTTTCTCGACTTCGCGCATGTTCTGGAGGTTGCGCTGTTCGAGGAAGAAATTGATATCGCCCAAATATTCCTTGATTTTCTGGTCTTTGAATTCGTAAACGATGTTGGACATGCCTTGCAGGAAATCACGGTCGTGCGACACGAGCAGCAGCGTTCCCTCGAATTTCTGCAACGCGGCCTTGAGCACGTTCTTGGATTTGATGTCGAGGTGGTTGGTAGGTTCGTCCATTACGAGTACATTGATGGGCTGCAACAAGAGTTTACATAGCGCCAGACGGTTTCTTTCGCCTCCTGAGAGCACTTTGACCTTTTTCTCTACATCGTCGCCACGAAACAGGAAAGAACCCAGCATATCGCGTACTTTGGCGCGGTTGGTGTCGGTGGCGGCGTTTTGCATGGTTTCGAGCAGCGTGATTTCGCCGTCGAGATATTCGGCCTGGTTTTGGGCAAAGTAGCCCACTTGGACATTGTGGCCTAGTTTAATGCTGCCGTCGAACGGAAATTCGTGGACGATGGCTTTGAGGAAAGTGGATTTCCCTTGACCGTTCTGGCCTACAAACGCAATTTTGCTGTTGCGCTCTACCAGCAGGTTGATGTCTTTGAGGATGACTTTGTCGTCGTAGGCTTTGGTGACATGTTCGGCTTCGATCACGACTTTACCGGGCACTTTAGAAACAGGGAAAGAAATGTTCATTACCGAGTTGTCATCTTCATCGACTTCGATTCTCTCTACTTTATCGAGCTTCTTGATGAGCGACTGTGCCATTGAAGATTTGGTCGCACTATAACGGAAACGGTCGATGAGTTTTTGAGTTTCTTCAATCTTCTTCTGTTGGTTTTTTTGTGTGGCAAGTTGCTTTTCACGGAGTTCGTGGCGCAATTCAAGGTATTGCGAATACGGTTTGTTGAAGTCGTAGATTTTACCCAGCGATATCTCGATGGTTCTATTGGTGACATTGTCCAGGAACATCTTATCGTGCGATACAATCACTACAACGCCCGGATAATTCCTGAGGAAATTCTCCAACCAGATGATGGATTCTATATCGAGGTGGTTGGTGGGCTCATCGAGCAGCAAAACGTCGTTGGCCTGCAACAGCAATTTGGCGAGTTCGATTCGCATGCGCCAACCGCCTGAAAACGTTTCGGTGGGGTTGTTGAACACTTCTCGTTTGAAACCGAGCCCGAGCAGGATTTTTTCTGTATCGCCTACATAATTGTAGCCGCCGAGCAATTCAAAACGATGCGTGTAATCGGACAGGTCTTCTATGATCTGGGAATAGGCTTCGCTTTCATAGTCGGTTCTTGTGACGAGTTGGTGGTTGATTTCCTCTAATTTTTTT
>JAKQJQ010000118.1 GCA_029561105.1 Bacteroidota bacterium | reverse complement strand
GATCGAGTTGCCCAATGAAGGCTCGAAGATTGATTTTGAATCGGAGAAAAATGCGTTGTTGGGTTATTTGAAAGGTCATCTGCACAACCATGACATCTCAATCGACGTGGTGGTGAATGAAAGTGTGGAGAACAAATTTGCATTTAGCCCGCAGGATAAGTTCAATCGGCTCAATGAAATCAATCCGACTTTGGAGGTGCTCAGGAAGACTTTTGACTTGGATCTTTAACTACCAGTTGTTCTTGTCTTTTTCGAGATGTTCGAGCGTACGTTCAATCCGCTTGTCGGGAATCAGCCACATCAAAGCCACAAAAACGCATACCGCGCCCGACAGCCACTCATTGAAAAAGGAGAAAGCAATCCCTATCATATATAATATAGGAGAAGACTTTCCTTTCCAGTCTTTCCCGACCGCTTTCTTTAATACAGAATCTTTGCCTTGGCTTGCGATGATCAGGTTTTGCAAAATCCAATAGGCCACACCGGCCATCAGTAAAGTGAATCCGTATATGGTCATGGTATTTTTGGCGAAATGATTCTCACCCATCCAAGCCGTGGCGAAAGGAACGAGTGATAACCAGAACAACAAGTGCATGTTGGCCCACAAAATCTTGCCATTTACGCGCGTCATGCTGTGCATCATATGGTGGTGGTTGTTCCAGTAGATACCTATATATATATAAAGCTGAGCACATAGCTCACGAAGACCGGCAACAATAGGATCAATGCGGTAAAACTCGAGTTGTGGTGCGGCACCTTGATTTCAAGTACCATGATGGTGATGATGATGGCGAGTACGCCGTCGGAGAAAGCTTCGAGCCGGTTCTTATTCATTGGAGTTGATTTTACCGTAGTACATCGCTTTGACGATTCCGTCCGAAAGACCGATTTTAGGGACGTAGATATTGCGCGCACCACTCCACTTCATGGCATTGAGGTAGATGCGCGTGGCCAATACGATTACGTCGGCGCGGTCTGGGTTCAGGTCGAGTACCTGCATGCGCTGTTCGTACGAAAGCGAATTGAGATACGCGTACTGTGAATTCATATACATATAGGACAGCGGTTTCTCCTGCAATTTGCCCGACATCTTGAACAAGCGGTTGATGTTTCCGCCAGAACCGATTAGGGAAATGTTCTCGAAATCTTCGGTAACGGTCCTGATCCATTTCTCGATTTCATGCCAGACGACTTCGTTGACCATTTCGTTGAGCAATCGCACGGTACCAATCTTGAATGAGCGCGAGGCGATTTGCTTGCCGTCGGCGAAAAAGGAGAACTCGGTACTGCCGCCGCCTACGTCTACATACAGGTACGCTTTGTCTGTGGCGAGTAAATAGTGTAAATCGGTGGAGGCAATAATCGCTGCCTCGGTCTTTCCGTCGATAATATCGATATTGATATTGGCCTGTTCGCGGATGATTTCAACCACTTCTTTCCCGTTGTAGGCCTCGCGCATCGCCGAAGTAGCCAAGGCAGCATACTTTTCTACCTTGTGCACTTTCATAAGCAGCTTATAGGCTTTCATCGCGTCTACCATGCGTTCTATGTTTTCCTGTGAAATCTCGCCCACGGTAAACGCATCCTGACCCAAACGTATTGGTACGCGCACCAAGGCGTTTTTGCTGAAATGGGTTTCTTTCCCAACTTCCTCAATCACGTTGGCCACGAGCAATCGCATGGCATTCGACCCGATATCTATGGCCGCGTATTTCTTTATTGTAATCATAGCATTGGCTGCAATTAGGATTGCAATGAGGCTGCTTTTTGGGGAAGCAACAGTTTTTTATAATAGTTGTAGGTTTCAAGTTGTGCGCGGAAGATGGCATTTTGCCCGCGTACCCGGTATTTGTTGTCGAGTTTCTCTGAGTGGTAACGCGCCTTGACGTTACCTTTCCAGCCGATATTGAAATTGCTGATGAGTTCTTGCTTGATGTCGTCGGCATAAATGGGGCAGGTCACTTCTACCCGACCGTCGAGATTGCGTGTCATGAAATCGGCCGACGAGATGAACACTTCGGGTTGGCCGCGGTTAGCAAAGATGTAAACGCGTGAATGTTCTAAATAGTTGTCAACGATACTGATAGCTTCTATGTTCTCGCTCATACCTGGCACACCAGGAATCAATGAACAGATCCCGCGCACCTGCAACTGGATTTTCACGCCGGCGCGGCTCGCATCGTACAATTTATCGACGAGTGCAAAGTCAGAAAGGCTGTTCATCTTGAGTTTGATATACGCGTCATGACCCAAAATCGCGTTGTTGATTTCGCGATCGATGAGCTTGTAGAACTTGTTCCTGGTATAATGAGGCGATACGATCAGGTGTTTGTAACGATGTACGCGGAAATTGACATCAAAGAAATCAAAAACTTTGTCGATGTCTTTGAGAATCTGCTGGTGGCAGGTAAACAAGGTGACATCGGTGTAAACGCGCGCGGTAGCTTCGTTGAAATTTCCGGTGGAGATGAGCCCGTAGCGTTTGAGTTTGCCGTCTTCGATGCGTTCGATGACGCATATTTTACTGTGTACCTTTAAGCCTTTGATCCCAAAAATCAGGTTGATGCCTTCGGTTTGCATCTGTTCGGCGTAGGAGATGTTGCTCGCTTCGTCGAACCGCGCCTGCAACTCAATCTGCACCGTCACTTTCTTGCCGTTCTTGGCTGCGTTGATTAGCGAAGAGATGATTTGCGAGTTCTTGGCCAAACGGTATAAAGTGATTTTGATTGTGGTCACTTTGGGATCGAGTGCGGCTTCACGCAAGAATTTGATCAGGTAGGAAAATGACTGGTAGGGCGCGTTGAGCAAATAATCCTTTTGGCTGATTTTTTCCAGGATGCTACCGTCGAGGCTTAGTCCGGGCACGGCCAAAGGTTCATTGTTCTGGTACAACAAATCGAATCGGCCCAAGTTAGGGAAGTCCATATAGTCGCGCCGGTTGTGGTAACGCCCGCCGGGAATGATGCTATCGGTAGATTCGATGTGCATTTTTGAAAGGAAGAACTTGAGCGTATCTTTGTCGATTTGCTGGTCGTACACAAAACGTACCGGTTCACCGATACGACGGTCTTTAACACTGGTCGCGATTTTCTCGAGCATGCTTTTGCTCAAATCAGAGTCAATCTCGAGTTGGGCATCGCGGGTAATCTTGACCATGTGC
>JAKQJQ010000105.1 GCA_029561105.1 Bacteroidota bacterium | reverse complement strand
GCGACTGTCCTCAGAATTGTGGCGGTTGTCACCCATCATCCAATAGTAGTCTTGGCCAAAAGTGTATGAAGTGGCAATTTTTCCGTCTATGCGGATTTCACTACCGTTTACCTTGAGGTCATGTCCTTCGTATTCGGTAATCAAACGTTTGTAAAAAGGAAGATTTTGGATGTTCAGAGGAGTCGTTTTGCCGGCTTCGGGAATGTAGATTGGCCCGTAGTTGTCACGGTTCCAGCTCGTTGTGTTTTGGGGGAAAACGCCGTGAGAACCAGTTTCTGGCTCATGCGATATATTGCGAGTGATGCTCTTGGTAATCGGGTTTTTTGCCAGACGCGCCGCGGATTCTTCGGTCAATGCCGAAAACATAAAAGTTTTTTCTCCGATTTGCCCGTAGCGGTCGGTTACGTTGAGTTCGTTTTGCAGATAAGTCGGATCGTAGAACGAGCCATCGGTTGTAACGGTATAGGAATACTGCGGTTTTGCCCTTTCGGGTAATTGCAGTTTCTTGTTGTTGATGTATACATAACCGTCTTTGATCGACAGGCTGTCGCCCGGAACACCCACGCAGCGTTTCACATAATTTGATTTCTTATCGACTGGCTTGTTTGCTTTGCGGTTCGATCGGTCAAAAAACACAAATACGGTATCCACCGGCCAATTGAACACTACAATGTCATTGCGTTCAATGTGCTGCACACCCGGAAAACGGAAGTAAGGCAGTTGAGGCCAGTTACTATAAGATTTTTTGTGGATAAGCGGAACAGAATCGTGTACCATCGGAAGCGCTACAGCCGTCATAGGCGTACGCGCACCGTAATGGAATTTACTCACGAACAGGAAGTCGCCTACCAACAAAGTTTTCTCGAGCGAAGAACTCGGGATTGTAAACGGCTGCATCACGTATGTATGCACCAAAGTCGCCACAACAATCGCAAACAACAATGAACTGATGGTGTCGGCTCCTCGGTTTTCGGGGATCAAACTTCGGTCTGGAATGTGATTGAGCTTGGCGGTGTAATTGATATAAGCCACATAGAATCCAAGGGTTGCAATGGCAAGAATGGTGTCGGTCGTTGAGTTTTTTCCAAAGCTGCGGATGGTCTCTACCCAAACCACGGGGAACATGATCAGGTTCACAATGGGCACGAAAAGCAAAATCGTCCACCAGGTAGGGCGGTTGATGATTTTCATGAGCACGATAGCGTTGTACACCGGGATTGCAGCTTCCCAGCGTTTGCGACCGGCGGCCTCATAGATTTTCCAGGTTCCTATAAAATGCAGCACCTGGACGACCAGGAAAAATACAAACCATTGTGTGAGTGTCATAGTATCTTAATTTTTATTGCCTATTAGTTGATTTGGCTACCCGATGTTACACGGGTCAATCTTAAATAAAATATAATGTTTTAACGCCCAAGCCCGAGCACGTCGCGCATCGTAAAGATACCCGTTTTCCCGAAAAGCCATTCTGCAGCGATGACCGCGCCCAGTGCAAAGCCTTCGCGATTGTGTGCCGTATGCTTGATTTCGATCGCATCGACAGCGGAATTATAAACCACACTGTGCGTTCCCGGTACATTTTCGATCCGTTTGGCATCGATTAAAATCTGCTTCGCCAGTTCGCAATCGCTCGTGTCGGCTTCGCCTCGGGTCGCGTTTTTTAAAGCCCAGCTCGAATAGTCCGAATAATCGATAATCCCTTTGGCTAGTGTAATCGCCGTTCCGCTTGGTGCGTCGAGTTTTTGCGTATGGTGGATTTCCTCCATCGATGCTTTATACTGCGGAAATTTCGCCATCAT
>JAKQJQ010000092.1 GCA_029561105.1 Bacteroidota bacterium | reverse complement strand
AGCACAGATAACAGGGAATCTTTCTTTTGGCGGAATATCAAAGGACTTCCTGAAACAAAATATTTCTCCTGTTATCCTGCCTTTTTTCAAAGAAATTAATATCGTACAAACATACGAGAAACAAAAAATGCTTCGCCAGTTCGTCCTGCGGCCTCGGGTCAATGGCCTGCGGATAAAAAGCTAAAAACTACCTCGCAAAAGCGGGCGCTTGCTGAGCCGTTCGCCTTGCAGGCTCACTTTTAACGCTGCGCGCTACCGCTTTTTCTCGTTGTTTTTCACGCTTTTTCCCCTAACGGCCAGCCAGGTAGGAAGCGCTTATTTTATTTTTAGTTTGCTGGCGCTGCACGAAAAATCCTCCCAAGAAGGTTCCCGAATCAAAGGATGTATCATCCGGTGAGCGTTTTTTGGCAGGGCCGAGCGTTAAGACCCGAGGCTGAAAGCCGAACTGAACGAAGTTAAAATCAATCCCGAAAACCGTTAAGAACGAAAAACTGTCTGAACGCAGCGAGTTTTTTCGTTTAGAATTTTGGGAATGATTTTTAGCAAATCTTATGTGCCGACCGCCTTTTTGCTACTTTTACCTCATCGCTTTAATATTTGTAAGCGGTGTTCGGTGAATCTTCGATTTGCGGCGAGGCAAAAGTAGGCTTGCGGCAGCATAGCCCCGATTGAAACGGAAATCCTTTTTAAACGACCAACGGGAGTTTAAAAAGATTGCAGTGGAAAGCGGGAACCAGCTCCCCAAAAAAACTACTTCTTAAACCGTCGCCCCTTCCAACGATACCCACCACCAATCGCAAACACCGCAACCCCAACGCAAAAGAATGGGTAAATGAAAGCCGACAGCAACAAAAACCACATCCATTTCCCAGTTAAAAAGCGATTGGTTTTATACAACAGAAGCGTATCAATAATAAACTTCACACCAAATAAAACGGCGAGTCCGCACCAGTGCATCAACCCAAATCCTACGCAACCCAACGCCAGAATCAGGCTCAGGTTCATGGCAAATACCAAGACGGCCAAATCCTTCCCAAAAAGGCTTTGGTAGGATCCCGTTTTAGAAGCCCAGCGCAGGCGTTGCTGGAACAAGTCGGACCAGTTTTTTGTAGGTTGGGTGGTCACCATTGCCGCTTCGGATTTTAAATAATGGACTTTTTCGGGAAACGCTGCCACGGCTTTCTGTAGCAGGAATACATCGTCGCCGCTGGCAATGTTCTTGTTGCCCGCGAATCCGCCGAGCGATTCAAACAGCGATTTCCTGTACGCGAAATTGGCGCCGTTACACATAAAGCCCAAACCCAGCCCAAAGCTTCCGATTGTTGCGCCTTGCAAAGCGGTCAAATCCAATTGCTGGAATTGTTGCAGGAAAGATGATTTTTTAGTGGTATAGGTGACCGCTCCAACAAGCATAGCCACCTTGTGTTGTTGGATGTAAGCGTCTAAAGTGGCGAGCCAGTTTTCTGGTAACACACAGTCGGCATCGGTGGTGACGATCCAGTCTTTTGTAAGGGGTACGGCGCGCGCAATCGCGTCTTTTTTGGGTGAGCCGGTCACCGAGATGTTTTCGAGTAAGGTAAACTGAAAAGAGCCGTTTTCCATGCGCCAATTGTAGACGAATCGCACCGAATCATCTTCAGAAAAATCGTCAACCAAAATGATTTCGAATAAATCTATCGGGTACTGGAGCTTGCGGATGCTGTCCAGCAAAACCGGTAAATTCTCCCGTTCGTTTCGAAAAGGAACGACAATTGAGAAAAAGGTTTTTGGCACCGCGTCGCATTTGGTGACGTACGGCCGCACTTTACCAAAACCATAAACCAGCTGCGCGATAGTGAGCGCATACACCAAAAGAACGAGGGCGAAAAATACGATCATACGGCAGGTTTCAATTTAAAGTTCAATACAAAATAGCTCCCGATAACCACAGGAATGACTACATTGAGCAGCCACATCAGCGTACTAATGAAAACCACAATCCATTCGTTGACGCCCAACAGCCCAAAGAAATACACCGCAACGCTACCTTTCACTGCAAAATCGAGGAACTGAAACGTGGGCAATGACGACGCCAGGAAATAGATGCTTGTGATGGCCGACATCAAAGTTAGATAAGGCAAGTCAACATCAAAAGCGAGGAACAAAAAATAGTATTGGTGCGAGAAAACCAGATAACGGCAAAGCCCCAGAACGATGTTTTTATTGTGAATGGGTTTGGGAATCTGATTGATTTTGTGGATCAGTTTCTCAAGCGAATAGCCTTTGACGGCAAAAGACTTCAGGAAAAATGAAGCAAGCACAACAACGAGAATCGCTGCGGCAATAACGCCAACGGTTTTGGTCGTGATGATGTCGAATTGGGCGTTGAAATACAACAATCCTAAAATGCCTAATACCACGGTCAGGACCATCTGGATGCCATTGCAAACCAGGTTGAGCAGCACGATTTTTTTGGCGAGTGGTTTTTCATAGAACAAGGCTTTTCCTGCATATTCGCCCAAGCCATTTGGCGTGAAAACACCTGCGGTTAGTGCGCCCAAGACTTGTTGCGTGGCTTGAAAGAGCGTAATTTTTCTAAATGACGCGACGAGGTTTTGCCATTTCAGGATTTCGAAAAGGCGATTCGCGAAACTCAGCAACAGCAAAAACAAAATGCCGCCAACCGACTGGTTTTTTTTGAATAAGGCGGTGAATTTTTCCCAATCGAGTTGGTCGTTGTGCGCGAGTTGGCGGTAGATGAAATAAAACGCCGCCGACACAATCCCGATTTTGACGAGCAGGATTAGTAAGTGCTTTGCTTTTTGTCGCGTAGTTGTCATGGGTGCAAAGAAAGAAATTATTACGCGAAGGTTCGCAAAGGTGACGCAAAGATTATTTCATCCGTTCGCCCTTTGAATCGGTAGTTCGGCTAATGCCTTGGATCGCTAAATAATTTTACAATTAGATCGAGGTTTCAAACAAACACGAATTTCACAGATTACACGAATTCTCAGATTTTTCTAATCGGTGTAATCCGTGAAATTCGTGTTATAAAAGCTTTGCGAACCTTTGCAAAACAACAAAGATTGTCTTAAAAAGACAGAGCGTTTTAAATTTTTTCTGTGCGCATCTTCGCGTCTTCTTTGTGTATCTTTGCGTCACAGCAAAACACCATGACCCAAGAACGCATCATCCTCGGCATCGATCCCGGCACCACCATCATGGGTTTCGGGCTCATCCGCGTGGTCAATAAAAAGATGGAATTCCTCCAACTCAACGAACTGATCCTCTCCAAATACGACGACCATTACACCAAACTCAAAGTGATTTTTGAGCGTACCATCGAGCTTATCGAAACGCACCATCCCGACGAGATTGCGATTGAGGCGCCGTTTTTCGGAAAGAACGTGCAATCGATGCTCAAGCTCGGGCGCGCGCAAGGCGTGGCCATGGCAGCAGGTTTGTCGCGGCAGATTCCCATCACCGAATACGAACCCAAGAAAATCAAGATGGCCATCACCGGAAACGGAAACGCGAGCAAGGAACAAGTGGCCAAAATGCTCCAACAGCTTTTGGGATTGAAAACACTTCCCAAAAATCTTGACAGTACCGATGGCCTTGCCGCTGCAGTTTGCCATTTTTTCAATTCGGGCAAAGTCGTTGGCGCGAAAAGTTATAGTGGTTGGGACGCGTTTGTGAAACAGAATGAGCAACGCGTAAAGAAGTAATCGTGGCAGGCATCTACATCCACATCCCATTTTGCAAACAAGCTTGCCATTATTGCGACTTTCATTTCTCGACTTCGATGCAGAAAAAAGACGCGATGGTCGCCGCGTTGGTTCGTGAAATCGAATTGCGAAAAAGCACGTTTGAAGATGAGGTTGTCGAAACGATTTATTTTGGCGGAGGCACACCATCGGTATTGAATACGCCAGAAATCAACTTGCTAATCGATGCGGTTTACCAAAATTTTACCGTAGCAGAAAAGCCCGAAATTACCATCGAGGCCAACCCCGACGACTTGTCCGGTGAGAAAATCCAAGAGTTGTCACAGTCCAAAATCAACCGTTTGTCTATCGGCATCCAATCTTTTTTTGAGGACGATTTACGCATGATGAACCGCGCGCACAACGCCCAGGAAGCCAAAAGATGCCTCGAATCCGCCACGCGATATTTTGACAACATTTCGCTCGATTTGATTTACGGCATTCCCGGAATGAGCAATGAAAAATGGAAACAGAATATTGAAACGGCATTGTCTTTCGGCGTCCCGCACATTTCCAGTTATGCGCTTACCGTCGAGCCCAAAACCGCGCTCAGAAAATTAATCCAAACAGGGAAGATTGCCCAGCCCAAGGATGAAGTGGCATCCGAACATTTCCAGATTTTGGTGGATACGCTTGAATCTAACGGTTTTGTCCATTACGAATTGTCGAATTTTGGCAAAGAAGGTTATTTTTCACGCAACAATTCGGCATACTGGCTCGGGAAAAAATACCTCGGAATCGGGCCATCGGCGCACAGTTACGACGGTGTTTCACGAAGTTGGAACATTGCCAACAACGTGTTGTACCTCAAATCGATTGCACAAAATGATTTGCCCAGCGAAGCCGAAACACTATCCACCACCGACCGCTACAACGAATACATCATGACGGGTTTGCGCACCATTTGGGGCGTTTCGCTCGAGCGGATCCAAACCGAATTCGGCGAAAATTACGGGGATTACCTCAAACAGCAAAGCCAAAAATTTCTAGACGATGGCTTGCTGGTCATCCAAAACAACATCCTCAAAACTACCCTGAAAGGAAAATTCCTCACCGACGGAATCGCGAGTGACTTGTTTTTCCTAAATTTGGAATGACCGACCATCCATGCAAAGAACCAAATTTATCGCAGTATTGATTTTAGCAGCCGTGATCCTGTTTGGGATTCCGTTGTATTTCATGATTTATTGGGATTCGGTAACCTATTTTGTCAGGCAAGATTACACCGGTTTGGCGCAGCTGATTTTTTTGCCGCTGGTGGTTTTGCTGGCCGGTGGCATAACCTACAAAAGCATCAAGGCAGACCGGGCGCGCAACGACCTGGATTGGTCGCAGTATCGCAAGCAGTTGCCCAATTTCATTATCGTGATGGTTGGAGCGTATTTCTTTGCAGGCTTTATGCTTTCGTCGCTGCTGCTCTTTATCAATGTTAATTTTGGGATGCCCGAAAGCTATCCGATAAACGGAAAAGTCGTTGGCAAGTACAAACACCAAGGCGGCAAATCGCACCATTTTGAGCTGACCGTACATAACGAAATCGACGGGAAGAAATATGTGTTCAATACCGACTGGCACGAAATCGACAAATACAACATCAATGACCCATTCCAAAAAGAAATGAAAAAAGGCCTTTTCGGATTTATATATTCGCAGTAATGAAAGCAACCATCACCCACAATTCCCAAATTTTCCATGTCGATTTGTCCAAGCCGATAGATATTTCAATGCCGCTTACCAACACCGATGCCAACCCGATTGCCTGGTACCTCGACAAGCCAGAAATCAATCCGGTGCGCGTAGGCGACTGGATCGGCAAAGTTTCAGAAGGGAAATCCTCGACCAATTTCAACAACATCGCCTTCAATCCGCACGGTCACGGTACGCACACCGAATGTCTGGGCCACATCACCCGCGATTTTTACAGCGTCAACCAAGCCTTGAAACAATTCTTCTTTACGGCAGAACTCATCACCCTAAAACCCTACGAACAAGGCGACGATTGGGTCCTCACCAAAATCCAGATCATGGCGGCGCTCGAAGGCAAAACGCCCGAAGCCATCGTCATCCGCACCTTGCCTAATGACGGGGAAAAGCTGTCGCGCAAGTATTCGCACACCAATCCGCCGTATCTCGATGAGGCCGCCGCCACTTATATCCGGGAACTCGGCATCCGCCATTTGCTCATTGATTTGCCCAGCGTAGACAAAGAACACGACGAAGGCAAACTCCTCGCACACAAAGCATTCTGGAACCTCACCGATGTGAACAATCCCAACGCCGACGCGCGCCACGAAACCACCATCACCGAACTCATTTTCGTACCCGATGCTGTAACCGACGGCAGTTACCTGCTCAACTTACAAATCGCCTCGTTCGAGAATGACGCCACACCATCCAAACCCATCCTCTACGCCACCAACCAATAGCTATCCATCATCAATTATCCATTATCAATTATCAATTGTCCATTATGATCTCCGTTTCTACAGACAAAACCCGCCTCAACGTCCCGTTCATCCAAAATTTCCTCAAGGATATTTATTGGGCCGCCGGACGAACCATCGAGGAAGTCCAGACCACCATCGATGCCTCGTTCTGCTTCGGGATTTACCTCGATGGTGAGCAAGTGGGTTTTGCGCGCGTGGTCACCGATTACGTGGTTTTCGCGTATCTCATGGACGTTTTCATTACACCCGAACACCGCGGCAAAGGCTATTCCTCGATATTAATCGATGCGATGATGAACGAACCGCAATTGCAACAGGTAAAGATTTGGCGCCTCGCCACCTCCGATGCCCATTTCTTGTATGAGAAATTCGGATTCACCGCGCTGGCACATCCCCAAAAAATGATGGAGAAAGTAATTAAAAATTAGGGCGTGTCCCTGCGGGTCGGGCTGTACGCTTTTATCTTTTGTTCCTGCCGTCGCAAAAGGATAACCGCTGCCATCCCTCACGCGGGCAACCGTTTCCAGAAAAACAAACGTTATGAATATTGAACAATACTTTGACTATTGCCTTTCTAAAAAAGCCGTCACCGAACATTTCCCTTTCGATGAAGATACGCTCGTTTTTAAAGTAGGCGGCAAAATGTTCGCGCTCGCCTCGCTCAAAGAATGGGAAGCGGGTAATCCTTCGGTCAACCTCAAATGCGACCCTGACAAGGCGCTCGAACTGCGTGCCGAATTTGCCGATATCCAGCCGGGTTATCATATGAGCAAAATCCATTGGAATACCGTCGCCGTAAACCGCGATGTCCCAGATTCCATGGTACGCGAACTCATCGATCATTCGTACGCCGTCGTTTTCAAAGGACTTACCAGGAAATTGCAGGCCGAGATTGACGCATTGCCGAATTAGCCGTATTTTTACGCCAATAAAATGCCGGTCGAACCGTTTTGATTTACAAAAGCCATTGCCATGAACGAACATCTCAAGAGTTTCCTCAACGAAGAACAAGACCCGAAAGCGATAGAAAAAATCACCGCTAAACTTAACGATTTATTGATGAAGGGCGAGGAAGTGGGTTATATTGGTGTGCAGAAAAAGCCCGCCATTACCGTTTTGCCAGACAGCATTGTGCTCACCAATAAAAGAATCATCCTCTGCAAACCCAAGAATCTCGGGCTTTCTATGGATTTTACCGATTACAATTGGGACGATATCGCCGCCACGTTCGTCAAGGAAAACATTTTAGGATCCGAGTTCTCCTTCTCGACTAAAACCCAGCTCACGATTTCTATCGATTACATTCCAAAAGCGCAGGCACGCAAAATTTACACCTACGCCAAAGAGCAACTCGACGCACTCAAAGAGGATGTCTCACCGCTAAAGGAAACGGTAACTACCGCAGAACACCAAATCATAGAAGAAATAGCTGCCGAAGAAGTCACCGATTACGCCGAACTGATTCCCGTAGCCATTTCGGGTTACCGCGATGAAAAACAGCATCCCGATGAAGACGGCAATCCGCCAACCGAAACCTCGAACGCCAACCCTTCGAGCGAAGAACTGTTCGAGAAACTGCAGAACTACAAAAAACTACTAGACAATGGGCTCATCCTGCAAGCCGAATACGATGCTTTGAAAAAGGAAATCCTGGGATTGATGTAAGGTTTTGATTAACATCAAATGCAGATTTTCAACATCAACGGTTGCGGGAAAATTTGTATTTTACCTTCAGGGAAGGGGCGGATGCATCCCTTAAAAAATCGCGATCAGGCTGGCAAGCAGAAATTCTGCCTATTTTGTTAAGATTATGCAGTCTCAGTTTCAGCACACAAACTTTATAGGCAAAAAAAAACAAAAAAGCCCAGAGTTCACTGGGCTTTTTTAATCTCAAAATTTTGTGGGCTTTGCGCCTTTACAACGTGCGTCGCTGTTTCTCTAAAAAGCCGTTGGCTTGCAATTCCAGTAATTCTATGGCTTTGCTGCGTTGCAGTTTGTACAATTCCTTGTCTTCGGCAATATCGGCATATACCCTATCGTGCATGGCTGCCGAGGTTTTCACCAGCAAATCACGTTGGTATTTATCCTGTGACAGCGTCGCTTTGAGCGCGGTTTCAATATCTTCGAGTTTGAAATCGTATTCGCCTTTGGGCGACAATAATTTGGCGATAATGGGCGAGGTTTCAATAGCGAGGAACAGCAGCATAATGAATAGCGATGGCAATAGAGGCAGTTTGTTGAGCGCATTGATGCGCGCCATAAGCCCGTCGAAACTGTCAATGATGGGTTGGGTTTCGCTCACTTTTTTGTCCAGATCGGTTTGTAGGGTTTTGGCTTGTTTTTCATTGGCTGCGATTTTGGCAAGATTGTTTTTGCGCAGCGTATCCAATTCGGCTTTGGCCAGATCGTGCTTGGCGATTTTCTCTTTAAAAACGGGGCCTTTGCCGAGTTTCATGGTGCCTTTGGTGCCTTCGGCTTCGGCGATGTAGGTTTCGTAAAGCGTATTGACTTCTTTTTCCTTGCGTGTGATTTCTGACTTGAGACTATCGGTTTGGGCTTTGTTCTTCTCGAGGTCGGATTTAAAATAATTTGAGACTTCCTTTTTGTTGTTGAGCGCCATCGCATTTTTCTCCTTCAGCAAGACGGTGTTGATTTCCTTTTCAAAAATCTTGATCTCGAGCGGTTTTGAAATCACAATCGCGATAATGACCGCAAGGATAATCCGCGGGGTCGCCTGTAAAAACTCACTCGCAAGATTGTCGCGTTTGCGGATTGTCGAAACGATAAAACGGTCAAGGTTAAAGATCAACAATCCCCAAACCAGGCCAAAGCCCATCGCGATGTACGGATTGTCGAAAACGGTAAACAGTGCATAACTGCTCGCAATGAACGCCATAACTGCGGTGAAGAAAACCGTGGCACCAATGCCGATGAATTTGGTTTGTTCGCCTTTGGAGCAATCTTTTAAAAGATTTTGGTCGGCTCCAGAACACAGGAGGAAAAATTGTTTAAGCATGATGATTGATTTGTGAGCGCCATTTTACCGAAGCTCAGTTTGATGATTGATGATGTTTACAAAAGTAACGCCAAAAGAAATACAATGTTGTTAAGGACGAATTTGTTTTGAAATTAAACCGTTATTTTGCACACATAGAATATGGACAGACCACAAAACATACTCATCATTGGCTTCGTGTGGCCAGAACCCAACTCCTCAGGTGCCGGAACACGCATGCTGCAACTCATTGAGGTTTTCCAGCAACAAGGCTGGAAAGTAACGTTTGCAAGTGCCGCCGCCGATAGTGAATTTATGTTCGATGTCACTTCGATTGGTGTTGAAAAAGTGTCCATAGTACTTAATGACTCAAGTTTTGATGCTTTTGTGAAAGCGCTCGATCCGTCGATAGTGCTGTTTGATCGCTTCATGGTTGAGGAGCAATTTGGCTGGCGCGTGGCCGAAAATTGCCCCGATGCGCTGCGAATTCTCGACACAATCGACTTGCACAGTTTGCGACTGTCGCGGCAGAAAGCGTCGAAGGCAGGGCTGGATTTGAGCCGCGACGCATTATTCTCGGATACAGCCAAACGCGAAATAGCAAGTATTTTGCGCTCAGATTTGTCGCTGTTGATTTCTGAAACCGAAATGGACTTGCTGAAAAGCCAATTCAAAATCGACCCGCAACTTTTGTACTATTTGCCGTTTCTGGTAGATCCAATCGACGCAATCACCCAATCCGATTGGCCAACTTTTCAAGACCGAAAGGATTTTATCTTCATCGGCAACTTCCTGCACGAGCCCAATTGGGACGCGGTGCAATTTTTAAAATCCCACATTTGGCCTTCGATACGGAAACAATTGCCCGAAGCTTCTATGAGGATTTATGGTGCTTATCCATCCCAAAAAGTACTGCAATTGCACAATGCCAAAGACAATTTTCTGATTATGGGAAGAGCAGAAAACGCCGCCGATGTGGTAAAAAAAGCGAGAGTAGTTATAGCACCTATGCGCTTCGGAGCGGGCTCAAAAACCAAATTGCTCGAGGCGATGCAATGCGGCACGCCCAGTGTCACTACGTCAATCGGAGCCGAATCAATGTCGGGCATTTTACCTTGGAATGGTGTTATCACCGATGAAATTCCTCAAATGGTAACCGCAATAATTCAACTGTTTGCAGATGAAAAGTTATGGAAACAAGCCCAACAAAATGGAATCGCGATTGTCAACACTCGGTATTCGAAAGTACTTTTCGTCCAGAATTTTATCCATCGTATTTTATCGGTGCAGACCAACCTGAAAACGCATCGCGAGTCGAATTTTTTCGGTGCAATATTGCAGCACCACACCATGGCGAGTACAAAATATATGTCGAAGTGGATTGAGGAGAAGAATAAGTAGGACGTT
>JAKQJQ010000074.1 GCA_029561105.1 Bacteroidota bacterium | reverse complement strand
CGGGTTTTTAAATCGCGTGAACACTTCGCAATCGTACTACCTCAAATCTAAACTAATCCAAACCGAAAAAAGCGACTTGTCTGTTTATGCCAATTACCGCAATCTCGAATTCACCGACCCTTCACGTACCAACGAACCGTCGCTCAACTCACGAATTTTGTACAACGATCGCTTTTTTGACCAGCTCATTCAAGTTACCGCCGCCTATGAAACCACTTCGGGAACCATTGCCCAGCAGGAATTCACTTACCTTGAAGTCGATCCGGGCCAAGGCGTTTATATGTGGAACGACTACAATAAAAATGGCATACAGGAATTACAGGAGTTTGAAGTTGCGCCTTTTCCCGACCTTGCTAAATACGTGCGTGTGTTTTTACCCAACCAGATTTTTGTGAAGACGCACCAGAATAAATTCTCGAATGCGCTCACGCTCAATCCGGCGCAATGGCAGAACGAAACCGGATTGCTCAAGATTTTGTCGTACTTCTACAACCAGGCTTCGTACTCGGTAGACCGAAAAATCAAGCGCGACGGCGACAATTTTGACCTGAACCCATTTGGCTCATCCGAGCTTGACTTGCTGGGACTCAATACGGCCATTCGCAACAGTTTGTACTACAATCGTGGCAAACAAGACCATTCGGTGACCCATACTTACTTGGAAAGCCGGGCTAAAAATTTACTTTCGGTAGGTTCGCAGGAAAATTACAACAGCTCGCACCAGTTGCAATATGCGCATTTGTACCGCAAAAACTGGTTGCTAACGATGTCTGGCAAAACCGTGCGATCTAAAGCTGTTATTGAGAATTTTACCTCGCGCGACTATACGATTTTTGCTTGGCAGCTCGCCCCGAAAGTCTCCTATCTTTTTTCGACCAATGCCAGTTGGGATTTATTTTACGAATACTACGACAAGGAAAATTCTATCGGCGATCGGGAACGGCTTAAACAAACCCGGGTAGGCACTTCATTCACATATGCAAGCGAGAAGAAACTTACCATGAATGGAGAATTCTCTCTATATGAAAACAAATTTACTGGAAACTCGTTGTCGCCAGTGGCCTTCCAGATGCTTGAAGGTTTACAGCCGGGACAAAATTTGACCTGGAGATTACTTGTGCAAAAAAACCTCACCCAATATTTGGATGTTAACCTGAGTTATCAGGGACGCAAAAGCGAAACCAGCGAAACCATCCACACCGGAAGCGTGCAGTTGCGGGCTTATTTTTAAGGCTCATTTTAGCCGCTTTGTTCTGAATTAATTTGTAATTTTAATCGATAATCTTAAAACATCTTATCATGAAGAAATTACTTTTAATGTGTTTGCTGTTGGCATTTTCAACGACATTCTATGCCCAAGAAACCAAAGTAGGCAAGGCTGCCGATAAAGCTGCCGTCAAAACTAAAAAAGCAGCGAAAGAGGTAGGCAAAGCAGCCGAAACCGCCGCAGAAAAAACCAAGAAAGCGACTAAGAAAGCCGCAGAAAAGACAGAAAAGGCTGCAGAAAAAGTAGCCGAAAAAACCAAGAAAGCGGCTAAAGAAGTCAAAAAAGAATCCAAAGAAGTAGCTGCCGATGTCAAAGCCGGAACCAAAAAAACCGCGGCAAAGGTAGCCGACGGAACGGCAAAAGTTGCAGACAAAGTGGCCACCAAAGCCAAAAAATCTGCAACAAAAATCCGTGAGTCTAACGAAAAAGCGCCTGCAAAACCAGATAAGGTCACCGGAACTTACAATGGCAAAAAAGTCTACACCGGGCCACGTGGCGGAAGGTATTACATCAATTCCAACGGAAATAAGACTTACCTCTCAGACGACCAATAGTCCAAAAAATTATAAAAAAAAGCGCAACCCAAAACAGGATTGCGCTTTTTTTAATTCAAATTATTTAAAACGGATAAGTAGCAAAGACAAAGTTAGAGGCATTGTTTTCCCATATCGAAAAGTCGATATTATCTACGTTGCCGTCACCGTTCATATCTGTTGCATATTCGCCAAAAGCGAATTCTGACGCATCGTTCTCCCACACAGAAAAGTCGATATTGTCGATATTGTCGTCTCCATTAATATCTCCCGTATAAAAAGCGAATACACCCGGTGCCATTTGCTTCACATTGTCGCCATAGGCCGTATTCGACGAAGTGGTAAAATCGAATGTCAAAGGAGTTGCACCCACCGTTTGCGGCGAAGCACTCCAGGTTTGAATCATGTTTCTACCCTTTACCGCTATATAGAATGATCCGACTGGTGCTGTCGTGAAAGTACAAGTCATCGTCCCATTGGTGTTGAGCATCGCAGTAGTGCTTGCCACCAAAGCATACGTTGTAGCGTGGTGCAATTCCACCGTTAGGTTTTCAACTAAAAGGCTGCTCGAGACGCCGTCCTGGTTGAATTTAACAGGTGCCATCATTCCGCCGCCCGCATAATATCCTTCCAAAAACAGTTTGAGGTTCACTATCGAAGCGCTCGCCGCCGGTGCACGCGTGACGGTAATCGTGTAGGTTTTGGTCGTCGTTCCATCCTGTGCGGTCACCACTGTTGTAATTACATTGGCTCCAACACTAAGCGCGATGGCCGAAGACGGGCTTCCGCTGGCAACTGTAACGGTGTTAACTTTCACCGTCGCAAAAGCGCTCGCCAAGGTTGGGGTGACAGTAATTGATGTTGTGGTATTGGGAACCGAAATCGTATAATTGGTCGTGGCCGATGCGAAAGCAGGTGTTAATCCTCCTGTACTAGGCACGAGGTTAGACAAGTCTGCGTTGTTCGATGGCGCACGCGTCACGGTAATGGTATAAGTCCTGGTACTTACTCCGTCTTGTGCCGTTACCAAAGTGGTAATCACGTTGGATCCAACGCTGAGTGCGATTGCAGCCGATGGTGTGCCACTCGACACAATCACACCATTCACCCTAACAACGGCATTACTATCTGTTAGCGTTGGCGTCACGGTAGTCGATGTAGTTGCATTGGGAACCGAAACCGTGTAAGAAGTCGTCAGTGATGTAAATGATGGCGACAGCGCTCCTGCACTTACCACAAGGTTTGACAAAGTCGTTACATTAGACCCTGCACGGGTAACGGTAACTGTATAGGTTTTGGTAGTTGTTCCGTCTTGCGCGGTAACAACCGTGGTAATCACGTTAGATCCAACAGCAAGTGCAATGGGAGACGATGGACTGCCGCTGGCTACGGTCACCGTATTGACTTTAACCGTTGCCGTAGCATCCGCTACCGTTGGCGTCAAGGTAATTGAAGTCGTGCCATTGGGAACCGAAATGGTGTACGCAATCGTTGCCTGGGCAAATACTGGCGTCAAGGCACCACTGTTTGGTACCAGACTAGCCAGGTTGGCATTGCTAGAAGCAGCTCGCGTAATGGTTATCGTATAGGTTCTAGTTGAAACGCCATCCTGCGCCGTTACCAAAGTGGTAATCACGTTGGCTCCAACATTAAGTGCAATTGCAGACGAAGCAGTTCCACTCGACACAATTACACCATTTACCCTTACCACAGCATTGCTGTCTGTTAAAGTTGGCGTCACAGTAGTCGATGTAGTTGTATTGGGAACCGAAACCGTGTAAGAAGTCGTCAGTGATGTAAATGATGGCGACAGCGCTCCTGCACTTGCCACAAGGTTTGATAAAGTCGTTACATTGGATGCCGCGCGGGTTACGGTTATAGTATAGGTTTTTGTCGTCGTGCCGTCTTGTGCAGTAACAACCGTTGTAATCACATTGGATCCTACAGCAAGCGCAATAGCCGACGAAGGCGTACCGCTGGCCACCGTCACCGCATTGACTTTAACCGTTGCCGTAGCATCTGCCACCGTTGGCGTTACGGTCATTGAAGTCGTTGTGTTAGGCACCGAAATGGTGTACGAAATAGTTGCCTGGGCAAATGCAGGCGTCAATGTACCACTGTTGGGTACCAGGTTCGAAAGGTTGGCATTGTTCGAAGCCGCCCTTGTCACGGTGATGGTATAGGTTTTAGTTGTGGTCCCGTTTTGTGCGGTAACTATTGTTGTAATCACGTTGCTTCCCACAGATAAAGCGATTGCCGAGGACGGACTTCCACTAGGCACAGTCACTCCATTCACTTTAACCGAAGCCAAAACATCGGATAAGGTAGGTGTAACCGTCATAGATGACGTTGCATTTGGGACCGAAACCGTATAAGCGATCGTAGCAGCCGCAAAAGCAGGCGCGAGTGTTCCCGTACTTATCGTAAGATTGGCCAAATCGGCATTCGCACAGTTGTTTGCCGTAACGGCGGTCGCAGCCGAAGTTACCGAGCATGTACCGTAGCTCACTTGTACGGTGTAATTGCCTGTGGTCGTAGCCGTATAAGAAGCGGTTGTGATTCCTGTTGTAACGCCGCCTTTATACCACAAATAAGTATAGCCCGGAGCCGTGTTCGCGTTTAATACCACGCTGCCGCCAGTACAAAAAGTAGTAGCCGAAGCCGGCGTTATGGTTGCTGTTGGTGTATTGTTGAAAACGCCTTCAACTTTTAGGGTAAGGGAAAGTCCGTACAGGGTAAGGTACGAAGCCCAAACGTTTGTGCTCGATTTGCGCCAACCTGTGCTCACCGCGCTTTCGCCTTGCGCATTGGTAATCAAACTGACTGCGTCGGAACCAGCATAGGCAATCTGGTAACCAATGTAGTAGTCTCCGGTAATTGACAATGGTGAGGGTAAGGTAACTGTAGTCGCGTTAGGATAAGCCAGCAAGGCAGAAATTGCGACAGACTGGCTAAAAAGTTCTGTCCCTGGTGCTCCATTGGCACCGTCGGCACTCCAAACCTTGGCGGTAATGTTACCGGTTCCTGTCCTGAGATTAAAATAATACTTCAGTTGGGTTAATTTGGTTGCGACGCCGCAATACAGAAACTTGTCGGCAAATGCCAAGTCGCCAGCACCGTTGTGTCCTGCCAGTTTCCCGCCTGTGACGTTATAATCTGTAGGCGTACCGGTAAAGTTGGTGTTGGTGGCGCTGCAGATTGGCGCAGTTACTGTGATATAGTTTGTTCTGGTAAATGGTGTAGAACCATAAGCGTTGGTGGCTGTTAGGGTGACACTATAGGTTCCGGGCGTACTAAAGGTTACCGTTGGATTTTGCAACGTGGAATTGGTGGCACCTCCACCAAAATTCCAGCTCCATGAGGTAACTTCAGGAATCGCTTCGGGCGTAAAGGTAACCAACGAACAACCCGCAACGACATTGGTTCTATTGGCGGTAAAAGTCACCAATGGCGCCGCAGTTCCTGAGTTACAAGCCAGCACGGTCATCGGAAGCGCCGAGCCGCACACTGTTCCAATACCTATATCTCTGTTTTTAATAAATATGGCTCCTGCAATCTCATTAGCGTTGAGCGTTCGTTTAAATGTTCCCGACGAAATGCTGTAATGCATTACTGCAGTGGCATCGATACTATGGTTGAGTTGGTGTCCGTGCCCCATTTCATGCAGCATCACGCTTTCAAAATCGTACTGCCCTGCGGGAGGCGTGCCCGTTCCGTAATACCAGGTAAAAGCACTGCTGATGACCACGTCGATTTCACCCACGTAGACGCTACTTGCAGCACCTGATCCACAGCTGTAATACCAACTCGAGCAAGAGGCCAACACACCGGCCGACAATGAGGGAACAAAGGTCACGACGTTAATGCCGTCTGAAGCCACAGATGAAGCTGCGGTAGTAGCACCCAACAACCAGTTCATGCCAGAAGCGCAGGTCCAGGTGTTTAAAATCGCCCTGAACTTATTGGCTGCGCTAGTGTTGCTTGCAAAACTGGAGTTCATGGAGAAAGTGTAGCCTCCAAATCCGTTGTCTGTAATATGGGTGGGCATTCGCGCCACGTTGGCATTGGTGGAGTTAGAGTAAGCATATGTGATGGTCAGTGTTGCTGCGCTGGTCACTTGATTGGACGAAGCATCAGAGTTGGTTACGCGTACTTGCCCGGTTCCTGCTCCAGGGCCGGTTTGACTCACGCTGGGTACTTTTACCACAATCTGTGTGTTACTCCAGGAAACGTAATCGGTTGTAAGTGGCTTGACCCATGTGGTTCCGCCGTCATTGGCGTTTTTAAATTCTACAAAACCTGTTCCTTGTGTTGCCCCGAAATTGGTTCCGTTTATGGTAAGGTTAGAACTTGTTCCCGAGGTTATGGACGTGGGCGTAAAATTGGTAATCGTCGGCGTTGCTTGTACGCTGTTTGGGTTAGAAACCCTATTCGCGTTTGCGTTTAGGCTCCTCCTTAAAGTCTCGAGCGTTGTATTTGGGGCCAGTTCCTGAACGGGACGCCTGGTAATATCCTTGATTGCCTGATACACTTCTGTATCTATATTTCTATAGGTATTGAATGGGTCGTGGGCTTTGGCGCTTTCATCATATTTAATAAATCCCTGCATACTTCCGTAAGCCGCATAACCTGACACGCCCGCTTCCTGATAAGGACTGGGAATACATGTAAGAACACCCATGTCGCCAACGGTGAGGCTTAGGTTGGCAGACAACACTTGCTCAACATCGCCTACTCTACCGCCTTGGGTGATTACCTCAATGGTACGCAGATTGCCGGTTCCTTTAAAAACTTTGTAAACTTCTACGATGTTTCGGGTAAAGATGTTACGCCTGCCGATCCCCCAAAAGGACTCCTGCGACAACACTTTACCTTCAACAATTACGCTGGATTGCTGCACGCGTTGACTCAGCGGTAACGGAACCATCATACAGGCATCTTGCGCCGACGCATTCGAATGTATCAACATTACAAGCAGCATTAAGCCAATAGAAAATAATCGCTTTGTGGTATTTTTCATTGCGGTGTTTTTCGTGTTCATGTTTATAAATTGGTGAGGTTAGATTAGATTTTTACGATGACATACAAATTGGTAATTATACCAAAAATTAAACATCCATATCGCTGATTTTGAACGACATGTAAAACAACGAATTAATATTGAAAATGCTTAATTTTTTGTTAATGTTCCGATGAATTGACTGAAATAATCGATGAAATACACAACTCGTCTATAATTTCTCATTTTCTCAATTATCGTGTTCCAGATGTCTAAACCCAGAATGAATTCTAACAATCGGTCATCGCACCTCAAAATTTGCGTAGGGCAATTTTCTGGATTTTTAGGAACAAAAAAAAAAGCCGAAACTTTCGTTTCGACTTTCGTGGAGAATACCGGATTCGAACCGGTCACCTCTTGCCTGCCAGGCAAGCGCTCTAGCCAAATGAGCTAATCCCCCAAATCCGACGCAAATATATAAATTTGAATTTAAAAAGTCGTATTAAGTGACAAAGAAATTCCTGAGCTTTCGGGAACAAATCTGCAAACGCCTCCAACACAAACCAATCCGCCGCGTTGCCGACCGTAATTTACCGCAATACGGGTCGAGTTTTTACGGAATGCGCCACCCACATTGTAGTAGTGATTGCGTAAGTCCGGGTCGTCATTTCCGTAATTGTACATATCAGAGGTGTAGACAGAAAACATGGAGTTGATGTTGAACTCTGCAGTCGCAGACGCCCAGTTTTTCTTATCGGCATCGGCCCACAAATGCTCCCCTACCAACCTGATAGAACGGGTTGCCTTAAGCTTATAAGTCGCTTCGGCTGCAAGTACATTGGTTTTTACCTCCCCAAAAGTCTCTTCTATGAGCTTTGAATTGTAATTCTGGTTGATGTATGAAAATGCAGACTGCCACTTATCGCTCCATTTCTTGTTGATCTCAATATTGTATTCTGTAAACATGCGCTTGCCAAATCCAAAATAATCAGTGTTGTAATCCTTCTTTGGAAGATAGAAATCACCTCCCAATGCATGCCAATCCGAATAGTTGAGCGCCAGCTTGGTTCCGTATTTTCCGCCAAGGACACTACCTTTTTTAAAATTGTAGAAAAAATCGATTTGCCCACCTATTTCCCCTGCTTTGAGTACTGTATTGTCGGCAAGGTTTACTCCTGGCTGCGCCTGATAAACATAAATATTGGCGAGGTTGTAATGCTGTTGCTTGGTCAAGCTGGGCAGGAAATTCATGATCCTGTCATTAAATTGGTTTTTGTTGGCCGCCCTTTCAGAATAAAAACTCATGTTTTCCATACGTCTGAAGGTTGCATCTATCCCAAACCCTTTCTTGGAATACCCCATATTCACCAATAAGGCATTGCCTGGCTTGACGAAAGTATTTTTGACTTCTTCTTTCTTCTCGATTACGGCATCGGGCATCTTGTAATTGTATTCTGCCGAAGCGTAATAGCCGCTGTGGGCAAAATTGATCCTTCCCGCATAAGCATCAGTACGGTTGCTGTAGTATGGGTTGGGCACGAGAATCTTTTCATCACGCGCCACATAGCTTCCTCCAACAGAAAGTTCTGTGGTTTGCATTTTAAAGATATCCGAAAGACCAAACTCCACGTCTGCTCCGTAAATATCCGAATTGGCGACGTCAAACCCCGTACGTTGTCTTCCGTAAACGCCTTTCATTTTAAACCATTTAACGGGTGTAAAAATAAGCCTTCCGCCGCGCAAGGCATTGTTGATTCCAAGTTGGCGATCTTCCCATTGGCGCATCAGCAACCCGCTACCAAATTGCTCGTAGAAATAACCGGCCGTCAAATCGACAATTTCATTTTTGTATCGGATGAAATAAGTGGCCACGTCGGTTTTATCGTAGCGGGGATTGTAGTTTAACAATGCTTCTTCCTCATAGGATTCTGCCTGCAAGCCAGCCGTCCAGCCTTTGTAACGCAGATTGGCAAAAAGGTAATTGTTAGACCTGATGGGATTTACGGGATGTTGAACACCCAAATCCTTGTCATTGAGGTACCATTGGGAATTGGATTCTAAACCACCAAAAAAATTCAATTTATCATTCTCTTTTTCCTGAGCCACGATGGATACAGAACAAAAGATGCCGAGGCAAAGTAGGATTTTCTTCATTAGAGTGTTTTGAGTTTTTCGAGCAATTCTTTCTCGTTTCCGGGTACGTAACCGTTCTGGATGTGCACAATCTGTTGGTTTTTGACCACGATGGTATATGGGATATTCACGATAGAAAGGTATCGCTTGAAATCCTGGTTGGTGTCCAGAATAATACTAAATTCCCATCCTTTGCCATTCACCAATGGCTTCACGCGTTTTTGGGTGCGTGAATCGTCGGTAGAAACAGCCACTATCTCAAAGTTGACTTCCTTTTGCCAGGCTTCTTTCAAATCGTTCATCTCATCAAGTTCCTGAATACAAGGCGTACACCAGGTGGCCCAAAATGAAAATATGTATAATTTGTCTTTTTCTGAGAAATCTGATTTTAACGAAACGGTCTTCCCGTCAAGGTTTGGCAATTGTAGGTTTGGCAACTCTTTTTGTGCAAATGCGTGCAGCCCAACGAAAAGCAGAAGCAATGAGAATTTCTTCATAATTGTGTAGTTTTGAGTGCAAAAAAACAAATTATTAAGATGAAAATAAAATGTTTTTTAGTTTATTTGCACTGATAACCGAATATATTTTTGCTATGAAAGTTTTACAATATCTAGGGCTCTCGCTGGCCCTTCTCACAGCGCTTTCTTGTAGTAATACCAATGCGATTTACGCAGAGATTCAGGTCAACGATGCTGTAGATGCGCCGCCGGTCTCAGGCCAATTCAACAAACACGTTCTAATAGAAGATTATACCGGCACTTGGTGCGGCAATTGTACAAGAGTTGCCTACGGCATCGAGCAAGTGGAAGAAAAGACAGATAAGGCCGTTGTAATTGCCATCCACAATGGCAATGATCCTTATCATTTTGCCGATTTTCTTCCTTTAAAAAACCTGATTTCGCCAGACCACGATCTTGAACTTCCTCAAGCAAGGCTCAATAGGACAATCGTCTGGACCGATCCCGACACCAATTCACAAGATGCCATCAACCTGACCAGCAACAACTGCGGTTTGGGATTGGCCATGCAGTCAACAGTTACCAACGGCAATATTAACCTCGATGTTAAAGTCAAATTTGCCCAAAACTTTAGCGGGCTTAAATTGGTGGTCTATGTACTGGAAAACGGCTTGCGCTACCGCCAGGTAAACTACTCTACCTATTACAACTCGGTGCACAATATTCCAAATTTTGAGCACAACCACGTACTTCGCGCCACGCTGACCAACCTGCTTGGCGATCCACTCAACGGTAGCTTTTTTGACCAGTCGGTATCGCGGAACTTCAACGTAGCAATCCCTACCAAAGTAAGTGATGCCGCCAATATGAGTTTTGTTGCTTTTGTTACCGATGCCAACAACAACGTAATAAACGCTCGCGCTTCGTTACCCAATGAAGTACAGGACTTTGAAGAAAACCCTTAAAATAACCCAATAGATATACAAGAGCCGCCTAAAAGCGGCTTTTTGTTTGCCCGGATTTCCCGATTTGAAAAAAACAAAATCATCGCAAAAGTGATTACATTTGCATAAAATAACGCCAATGAGCAACATTAGGATTACCAAGCAATTCAGCTTTGAAACCGGACACGCTTTATACGGATACGACGGCAAATGCAAGAATGTCCACGGCCACAGCTACAAACTGTCGGTCACGGTGATTGGTTCACCCATCACAGACCGCAACAATGTGAAGTTTGGTATGGTCATCGACTTCTCCGACCTCAAGAAAATTGTCAAGGAAGAAATTGTCGATTTGTTTGACCACGCCACCGTTTTCAACCAATCTACACCGCATGTAGAACTTGCCGCCGAGTTACAGCAACGCGGCCACCACGTAATCCTGGTCAATTATCAACCCACCTCAGAGAACATGGTCACCGATTTTGCCGATAAAATCAAATCGCGTTTGCCCCTAGGTATTGCCTTGCATTCGCTCAAACTGCAGGAAACAGAAACCTCGTTCGCCGAATGGTATGCAAGCGACAACGAATAAAACCGCTACCCTAACCTCATGCTTTTAGCCAACAACAAAAAAATATACTTTGCCTCCGACCAGCATTTTGGCGCACCCACAGCCCAAGAGAGTTTTCCGCGCGAGCAGAAATTCGTAAGGTGGCTCGACGAGGTAAAACAAGATGCCGAGGCGATTTTTCTTTTGGGTGATCTTTTCGATTTTTGGTTCGAATACAAAATGGTAGTCCCAAAAGGCTTTGTGCGCGTGATGGGAAAACTGGCCGAAATTCGTGATAGCGGTATCCCGATTTATTTTTTTGTAGGCAACCATGATTTGTGGATGAACGACTATTTTGAAAAAGAGCTCAACATTCCCGTTTACCACGACAACAAAACATTCACTTTCGCAGAAAAAACATTTCTGATTGGCCACGGCGACGGGAAAGGCCCGGGCGACAAAGGGTACAAACGCATGAAAAAGGTATTCACCAATGGGTTTTCTAAAGCGTTGTTTCGTTGGCTGCATCCCGATTTGGGTGTGAAACTCGCACAATACCTTTCGGTCAAGAACAAATTGATTTCTGGCGATGCCGATGTGAAGTTTTTGGGCGAAGACAACGAATGGCTCGTACAATACGCCAAACGCAAGCTAGAAACCACCCATTACGACTACCTGATTTTTGGGCACAGGCATTTGCCAATGGTCATTAAAGTGGGCGAAAATTCAGATTATATCAACCTTGGCGACTGGATTGGTTATTTTACGTATGGTGTTTTTGACGGTGAAAAATTTGAACTGCTCAAATATGAAGGTTGATTCCTACCGCGTTTTGATAACAAGGCGTCAAACCAATATTCGTTAATCTTTACGGATGTCTTTAAGCCGGAGTTGGGTGGAAACCTTTCCATTCCATTCATTTTCTTCAATACAATAGGCCGCCTCAAACAACTGGCGGTTGCTGGCCAAATCGATTTTTTTTCCCAAACCAAAACCAATGGCCGAA
>JAKQJQ010000070.1 GCA_029561105.1 Bacteroidota bacterium | reverse complement strand
CCTTCTTTTGTCTGGCAACAAAAGAAGCAAAAATGCCTTAGCGACCAAATTACAATCTTGAAAACTACCTCAGAACGCGGTCTCCGGGCTAAGCCGCTCGCCTTGCAGGCTCGACTCTCACGCCCTCCGATGCCGCTTTTCTTCGTTGTTTTCTACGATTCTAATTTAATGTCGCGCCAGTCAGGAAGTGTTTATTGATTTTTGGCTTGCCCGCTGCGCCAAAAATTCTAAACCGGATGATTCCTCCTTTGACTGGGGAACTTTCTTGGGAGGATTTTTCGTGCAGCGCCAGCCAGCGAAAAATAAAATAAACACTTCCTACCTGGCGCGACGTCAAATTAGAATCGTAGACCCGAGGTCGCAGGCCGAACTGGCGAAGCAAAACAACGAAGAAAAGCGGCATCGGAGGGCGTGAGAGTCGAGCCTTTTTAGGCGAGCGGCTTAGCCCAGGGCCAAGCGTAAAGAAACAGTTCTGTGAACTGTTTTAGAGAAGGAGCCAGCAGGCGTGGTGGCCGTTCTGAGGTAGTTTTCAAGATTGTGATTTGGTCGCTAGGCATTTTTGCTTCTTTTGTTGCCAGACAAAAGAAGGCCCTCGCGGCAGCGATAGCCCCGATGGCAGTGGAAATCCTTTTTGTTTTTTCTTTAAAAACAAAAAGATTGCAACGCACAGCGGGATTAGCTTCACAAAAACAAAATAACCTTGTGAAACAAAACAAGAAACAATAACTTTGCGCCACAAAAAAACAAACACTATGTTCCACAGAAATATCAAACTAATCCTCGCCGCACTCATTGTCATTTATGGTGTTTATCAAATCGTAGATGGCTATGTAGGTACAGGGATTTTCTTCATCTTGTTGTCGGCTATCCCGATTTTCCTTTATTACAGAAATGAATTCATTCTGCTCGCGTTTTTAAAATTGCGCAAACAGGATTTTCCGGGTGCGCAAAAATGGCTGGCCTATATCAAAAACCCCGAAACGGCTTTGATCAGGAAGCAGCAGGGTTATTTTAACTACTTGCACGGGATCATGCATTCGCAGACCAACCTGATCCAGGCCGAGAAATATTTTAAAAAAGCAGTAGAGCTTGGATTAAACATGGACATGGACATGGCCGTTGCCAAACTCAACCTTGCCGGTGTGGCGCTCACCAGACGAAGAAAGCTCGAGGCAACCGCTTTACTCAATGAAGCCAAAAAGCTTGACAAGCAAGGCATGCTCAAGGACCAAATCACCATGATGAAAGAACAAATGAAAAAGATGTAAGATTTTTCACCTATAACTAAAGCCATTTCACTCGAAATGGCTTTTTTTGTAACCTTTTTGAGACAAAATGCAAGTTTGTGTTTTTATATTTTGTTAATTTCGTTGTGTATAATCAATAAATTAACGGATATGAGACTATTTTTACTCCTTCTGATCAATTTTATTGTATTTCCTTCTCTGGCCCAAGACAGCACCATCTCGTTTGCGGATGCCATCAAAAAAAACATCAAAAAATACAACTCCCAAACCGATCTGGCTTTTGATTCGGGCGATATTGCCAAGGGAAATGCCCTATTCGATTCGTTGGTACAGAATCATTTGGTAGGATCGCGTTTTGACAATTACTCTTTCAAATGCATCAACAGCCGGAAAGTGAAACTCGAAAAAATAAAGAAACCGGTTTTCATCATCACCTATGCTTCGTGGTGCGTGATGAACAAAGGCGAAATCCCGGCACTCAACAAACTCGCCCGAAAATATGACGATGACATGCAATTCATAGTAGTTTTCTGGGACATGCGCAGCGACGTATTGAAAATCTCGAGGCAATTCAGCCACAAAATAAAAGTGTGTTACGCCAACGAATCGTACCGGAATGACGCGACAGTCGTGGCCACTTTAAAACATACCCTCGGATTCCCGACTTCCTATTTTCTCAATAGCGACCTACAAGTGGTGGACATCAAAAGAGGCGGAATTGCGATTCCTCCCGGAAGAATTTCAGTCAAAAAAGCAATGGAAATCAACTACAACGTATTCAACGAACGGCTCGTGAGTTTCCTTGAAAAGAAAGACTTGAATAAGGAACAAATCGCGAACAACGAGTAAATTAAAACACAGATTCCACAAATTCCACAGATTAAAATTTATAATCTGTGGAATTTGTGGAATCTGTGTTTATTTTCTCAATTAACTCGCTTTTCAATATCCGCTTAACGGAATTTCTATCGCATAGACTTTACGCGAAGCGTTGAGCAGCTTTTTGTCCCTCAACCACGGATTGTGGATTTTTAGGATCTTGTAATTGATTCCTTGAGATTTAGCAAATGAAGCCAAATCGGTAATAGAACTGTCTACCGATATTTTCTTTGTAGGCAACTGCGCGTACAAATCTTGCTGCCCGATCGCAAAGCCATACTTTTCAGGGTTTTTCATGATTTCTTTGAGCGCAAGGATCCTAAACACATACCGTGAGGTTTCCTCGGTAAGCAACAAATCGTAGTAATCGGTGACTTTTTGCATTTCTATTTGCCTGTTCACACCGCTCATGCCTCCGTTGTAGGAAGCAGCAGCGAGTGTCCAACTCGCAAACCTGGCCTTGGCATCGAGGAAATATTTACAAGCCGCTTCGGTGGCCTTTTCCAAATGGTAACGCTCATCGACCATGTCGTTGACTTCCATACCGCGTTCGCGCGCAGTTTCGGGCATAAACTGCCAGATTCCTCTGGCACCGGCGGGCGAAACGGCGTTGACCAGGTTACTTTCAATGACAGCGAGGTATTTGAAATCGTCGGGCACGCCGTACTTTTTCAGGATGGGTTCTATGGTTGGAAAGGCGCGATTGGCGCGTTTGATCACCAACAAGGTTGTGGCGTCGAGGTTGGCATTGACGAGTAACTCGCGGTCGAGGCGTTCTTTGACATCAGAGATGTGAAGCGGTGTGCGTTCCCCAGCGAAATCGATGCTGTCAGGCAAACTAAAATGCATTTCGCCCGCCTCTTTTTTGTGGGGCTTGGACGTATAGCTGGTGCCGTACATCAGAATTCCGCTCACGAAAACGACTGCAACAGTGAGGCTTAGTTTTTTTATCCAGTTCATGGTCATGTTCAGATTTAGTGATATCGTAAACCTACAAAATCGGGCGGTCTATCCCAAAATTATTTTAGGCAGATTTTCATTGAGCCATTTGTATTTGTTCAAGATCATAATGTGTGTCCCTCCGTGGATTTTGATGCAGTCACGAATGTTCTTTACAGGAAAAACCTCGTCGGCATCCCCGTGGATGTGGATTACATTGGGATCTACAGTTTCCCTGTCCCAGCAAACCACCTGTTCTATCGCCCATTCCAGATAATCTTTGTCGCGAACCGAAAGAAACTTCTCATACAAACGCAACCGCTTTTGGATCACACCGCCTCCAAAAGAGAACTTGTTGAGCAATTCAATATGGTGGATCAGGCTCACCGGAATCAACTTGTAGGCTTTGGTCAATTTGGTCACTTTCATGCGCCGCGGCAATTCCTTATTGGATTTGACGCTTGAAATGATAATGAGCTTTCGCAAGTGGAGAAACCGTGCCATCTCCTGAACCATCACGCCTCCAAATGAAACGCCAATGAGAACCGCGCCGTGCTGCGGAACTTGCTGCGCCAATCTTTCTGCGTAACTGGCCAAACTTTCTCTTCTTTTGGGGATTTCCCATTCCAGGAAATGCATCTCAAAAGTGTCGGGTGGCAACTGTATGCGTTCAAAAATCGCCGGACTGGCCGCCAAACCTGGCATAAAATAAACCGGAATCTTACTCATGAGATCTGTCGAAATTTTGCTAAAATTAGCCTTTTAGACTTTAATCCGTGCGAAAGTTATTATAAAATTACCATTATTTGATTGGCAATCACTTGACTATGCGCCCATAAAAAAGTACCTTTGCAACAGGCTTTTTATTTAAACAAGCATGCAAATTATGGAAGCAACGACTACAATGGAAATCAAGGACAATACTTTTGCACGGCAATTCGAAACCACATCGCTACAAGGCATGGTTTCAATAGAATATTCATTTCAGGAAAAAAAGATTTTCTTAACCAAAATCAATGTCCCAGAAGGTTTTGACAACGAAGAATTCATCAACGACCTATTAAAACACATCATGGACATCGCCTACGAGCGCAAACTCAAAGTGATGCCCATCTTGCCTAAAATCGCAACGTTTTTCAGGAAACACCCAACTTACAAGGATTTGCTTCCGCCGGGAATTAAATTGTAAGAAAGCACCAGAAACACGAATTCCACGAATTTTCACGAATCTATAATTAGCAATTCGTAAAAATCCGTGGAATTTGTGTTATATCTTAAACCGTAACGCCTAAACCCGAGCCTGTAAGGCGAACTGACGAAGTAAATTCCATCCGCACACTACCGTCCTCATCGATTTTCGTAAGATTGATTTCGTGTAAAGTATTCACGAGTTCAGGATTCCAGGGCGTTTTTACTTTCACATAATTCTCGGTAAATCCGTGAATGTATCCTTCCTTGTTCTCGCCTTCAAATAAAACCGTGCGGTTGGTGCCCAATTGGCTCTCATAGAAAGCACGGCGCTTCTTGACCGACAAGCCGCGCAACATCTTACTGCGTTTGGCGCGCACATTGCCCGGAACAATCCCGTCAAAAGCGGCCGCTTCTGTATTGTCGCGCTCCGAATACGTAAAAACGTGCAAATACGAAATGTCAAGGTCGTTTAAAAAGTGATAGGTTTCAAGGAAATGCTCGTCGGTTTCACCCGGAAAACCCACAATCACATCCACGCCAATACAGGCATGCGGCATGACCTCGCGGATTTTTGAAACCCTTTCAGTATAGACTTCGCGCAAATAACGGCGCTTCATTTTCTTAAGGATTTCATTGCTGCCCGATTGCAACGGGATATGAAAATGCGGTACAAAGGTGCGGCTTTTCGACACAAATTCTATCGTTTCATTCCTGAGTAAATTGGGCTCAATTGATGAAATCCGCAAACGCTCAATGCCTTCTACCGCATCCAAAGCCTGAACGAGTTCCAGAAAAGTATGTTCGTGTTTTTTATTGCCAAATTCGCCTTTCCCATAATCGCCAATATTCACGCCGGTCAACACGATTTCCTTAATATTCTGCTGGGAGATTTCCTTTGCATTCTTGAGTACATTCTCTAGAGCATCGCTTCGGGAAATCCCACGCGCGAGTGGAATCGTGCAATAGGTACATTTGTAATCGCAACCGTCCTGAACTTTCAAAAAAGCGCGCGTTCTGTCGCCAATAGAATAACTGCCAACGTAAAAATCGGCCTCGGCAATCTCGCACGAATGCACCTCGCCCATGTCATTTTTAGACAAATCGTTGATGTAATCGGTAATCTTGAATTTTTCGGTCGCGCCCAAAACCAAATCCACGCCGTCAACTGCCGCCAATTCTTCGGGTTTCAATTGCGCGTAACATCCAACAGCAGCGACAAACGCCTTGTCGTTGAGCTTCATCGCCTTCTTCACATATTGCTTGAACTGCTTATCGGCATTTTCGGTCACCGAGCAAGTGTTGATCACGTAAATATCGGCCACTTCCTCAAAATCCACGCGATCAAAACCTTCGTCCTGAAAGCTGCGGGCAATGGTCGAGGTCTCCGAAAAATTCAGTTTGCAACCAAGCGTGTAAAAAGCTACTTTTTTTCTTTCCATGTTTTTTTGGGCGTTTCCCTTCGGGCCAGGCTGTTCGCAGTACGCGGTACTTGCTCCCATCCTTAACGCGGGCAACCTACTCCAATTGAGCCCGCAAATTTACACACAATAATCGGTTTCAAAAAACAGAAACGTCGTTTTTTATATCGCTCGCTCCATTCGGCCTGTTGCCTCGGGTGTTAATTGTCAGTCAATTAGGGCACAGCGTTCAGGCGGCAGGATACAGGGTTCAAGCGGCAGGATACAGGTTTTGAACCAGCTAGCCGTCCGCTTTTCTACCTGTGCCTTGCACCTTGCACCCTAAACCTATTAAAACTATGCTAAATGGGTTGCTATCCGGCCAATGTTGTGCTAAATTTAAAAGACACAACTAAAATTCACGATTATGAAAACCAAAAACATCCTGGCTATCTTATTGCTGGTTGTAGCAGTATCGGCCGCCGCACAAAAGAAAATCGACCCAAGCGAATTGCCACAAGGCGCAACGGCTTTCCTTGACAAACACTTCAAAGGCATCCCCATCGAGAAAGCCAAGAAAGACGCCGAACACGGCGAAAAAGGCTACGAAGTCATCCTCAAAGACGGCACCGAAATCGAGTTCTGGAAAGACGGTGCGTGGCGCGAAGTAGATGGGAAAGGCAAACCCATCCCAACCGCTTACATTTCGGCAGTCATCGTAGACTATGTCAATACAAATTACCCAAACGAGAAAATCACGCACATCGATTACGGGCACAAAGATGTGGATGTAGATCTCACCAATAAAATCGATTTAGAATTTGACAAGAGCGGCCGGTTTTTAAAGGGAGATAAATAACCAATCCCGTTATTTGGAGTTCGCGAATGCTAAGACAAATGTGGTTCCGCTTCCCAGCACCGAATGCACTTTGATCTCACAATCAATCGCTTTAGAAAGGTCGCGAATCAGGTGCAGGCCCAAACCGGTCCCGATACCCACGACTTCCCGATCGTCGTATAGGGCCTTGAATTGCTCATCGTCTCCGCCAGGTCCGTTGTCGGTAATCTCAAGGAAGATTTGTTGGCTTTCGCGCCAGGCTCTCCAAACAATGGCGGGTTCGTTTGTTTGTTCAAGCGCTTTGATGGCGTTGCCTGTAAGGTTCCTAATGATGGTTTTGAGGTAATTCTCGTCGGTGTACAATTGAATCTGTTCTGGGTTTTCAAATGCAATCGCCACCCGTTCTTCGCTCTCAAAATGTTTTTGGGTGTCGTTGAAAATTTGCGCTATTTCAATCGTTTCGGGTTGTGGGCTAAAATTTTCCATTTGGCTTTTGCTCCAAAGCAGCAGGTCTTCCATAGAAACCAACAAATTTTCGGCCGATACCATGGTTTTGGTTTCAATCGCGGCTTTGGTCTGATCGTCGTGCAGCTCGGGACTTTCTTTCTTGAGATGTAAAAAATGGATCAAATTGTAAACCGGACTGCGCAAATCATGGTTGAGGATGCTAAAAAACCGCGCTTTGATTTTGTTGGCCTGATCCAGTTCTATATTGGTTTTGGCAAGACTTTCATTTAGCGCCGATAATTTATTGTTGAGTTTGCGTCGGTTGCTGCTTTGGTAAAATAACAGGACCCCTATGACGCCCAACAATCCCAAACCCAAAACAAGGAACCATTTTTGTCTTTCTCTGGCTTCGAGCTTGAGTTTATTGATCTTGATTTCGCGGTCGCGGCGCTCAATGGCTCTTTTGTCTTCGAGGTTCTTGATGGTTTCTTTGTTGTCAAAATTGTACACCGAATCTTCATAAACCATCGCGGTTTCGTAAGCAGACAAGGTGCTCTTGTAGTCTCCGCTCAATTTGTAAACTTCTGTAAGGCTCGAGAAATCGTAGGCCAAATCCCTACTGCTATTGAGCTGCTTGTGTAACGTTATTGCCCGATGCAGGTTAAAGATTGCGCTATCCAGTAACTTTTTGTGTGCCGGGCTCGATTTTACTTTTCCCAAATAGGCATCGCCCAAAACCCCGTGAATAAAGGCAATGGTTTGTTTGTCGGGTACCTGTGCATTTTGCGCCTTTAATGACAATTGCGAATTCTCAATGGCTCGATCATAATCTTTGAGGTTGTAATACACTAAGGCGATATCAGACAAGATACGTGCCTGAAGCGACCTGTTGTTGATTTCCTGACTGATCCGATTGGCCTTTTGGTACTGCGCCAAAGCCTTTTGCGGTTGACCCAAGCTGGTATAAACCACCGCCATGTTGCGAAAGACAATGGCCAAATCTGCCTTATTACCCAAACGCTCGTTAAGTTGTGCCAGTAATATGGCAACTCCGGCCAATAATGACGGCCTGTTGATTCCTAGGGTTGACGCGTTTCCGGCGGCCAGCCCAACCGCAGCCCAGCAGGGCATGATGGTTTATTTGACCACAACCTCAGGCAGCAACTTGCCCGGATTTTACTATTGGGACAACCTTACCACGAGTTGGATTGGAGTTTTGTCTTCTGGAAAAGGTGATAAAGATTGGTATAAAGTAGGAACAACGAGTTCGCCAACCATCATAACCGATGATGTGTACCGAACCGGAAAAGTGGGAATCGGTGAAACCAATCCACTTTCAAAATTGCATGTAAAAACAAATGCTTCCGGTATGACTCCGAACCCATCTGCTTTAGCTACTCTAGAAAATAATAGCGGGACTTACTTTCACCTGCTCTCAGGCGACGAGTCTGGGGTTTTATTCGGAAGTAATGGTGTTTCTACAGATGGTGGTATTGTTTATGGAGCTGGTTTGCCACGAAGCCTTAGTTTCAGAACCAACGGAAACTCGAATAAAATGATTATATCAGATGCCGGAAACATCGCTTTGGGAAATTTTGTTCCGGTTTACCCTTTGCATTTTCCTGCAACGCTTGGCGATAAGATCTCTGTTTTTGGCAACGGTGCCGCACACTATGGTTTTGGCGTTCAGTCGGCATTGTTGCAGATGCATTCGGCAGGAATCACTGATGATATTGCTTTTGGATATGGCTCCAGCGCAGCTTTTACAGAGAACGTGCGGTTCAAAGGCAGCGGCAATGTAGGTATTGGGCTGAGCAATCCGCTTACCAAGTTGCATGTGAAAACAAACTCCTCTGGATTAACGCCCAACCCATACGCCTTATCAACCATAGAAAACAACACCTACAACTATTTTCATCTGCTGTCTGGCGATGAGTCGGGTGTGTTATTTGGATCGAACGGCGTATCTACTGATGGCGCCATTGTCTACAGCCCGATTGGCAATTCAAGGTATATGATGTTCAGGACCAACGGCAACATAGACCGGATGACAATCTCTGATACCGGTAACGTGGGGATTGGTACCATTACGCCTACAGTACCACTACAGTTTGCGTCATCGCTGGGTGACAAGGTTTCGCTTTGGGGCAGCGGTGCCAACCATTATGGTTTGGGAATGCAATCCAATTTGCTGCAAATCCACTCGGATTTTGACTATAGCGACATCGCTTTGGGTTACGGTAGCAGCGGTGCATTCACCGAAAATGTTAGGTTTACCGGTGATGGAAAAGTCGGCATAGGCAATTCTAATCCAACGGTGCCTTTACAATTCGCGTTTCAAACGGGCGATAAAATCTCTTTTTGGGGTGATGCATCGGCAAATTATGGTATCGGGATTCAGGACTATTTGCTTCAAATTTATGGCAGCGGCACTGGTGATGCTATTGCTTTTGGTTTCGGAAACAGTACGTCCATGACAGAAACTGTTCGGTTCAAAGGGAACGGCAATGTAGGCATAGGCTCCAACAATCCGCTGTCAAAACTGCATGTAAAGGACCATGCATCCGGAATGACCCCAAACACCGACGCCCAGCTCACACTGGAAAATGACACTACAGCCTATTTGAATTTACTGGCCAATGGCGAATCAGGTATTCTATTCGGTAGAGGAACCACTGCCACCGACGGCGCTATCGTGTACAATACCAACGGAATGTTGTTCAGGAACAACAGCAATACTACGCGAATGGTGATTTCTGATACAGGAAACACTGGTTTAGGTAACTTTATTCCAGCCCATCCATTGCATTTTCCTGCTACCGTTGGCGATAAAATTTCATTGTTTGGCGGCGCCGGAAACCATTACGGATTTGGGATACAAGGCTCCCTGCTTCAAATACATGCTGCCGGTCCCACCGATGACATTGCTTTTGGTTACGGAAGCAGCGCAGCCTTCACAGAAAGAATGCGTATCAAAGGAACCGGAGAAGTAGGAATTGGCACCAGCACGCCCACAGCCGAACTCGAAGTCAACGGTTTTACCAAAATGGGAACCACGGCGCCGGCGGTGAAAATGCTTAAATTCACAGGAACCACAGCGGCACTTCAAGGAAATTCTACCGTAATCCTGCACGGTCTTACGAGTTCTAAAATATTATCAGTAGCTGTTTTGGTAGAATACACGGCAGGATCGAGTGTACCGCCTTCTTACAATGCCTCGACCGGATACGAATACGATTACTTTGTGAGCGCCGCAGGGATTACCGTTTGGAATAAGGCCGGGAATTCGGCCAACATCCTTTCTAAACCATTCAGGATTCTGGTAACTTATGAAGAATAGACTATTCTTTTCGCCACTTTTTAGTTTCCTCAAAGACATGCTCGAGTATTCTGGCTTCCTTTTCATCAAACACCACGTTGCGCCGCGACATTACAATCCGCGCGGTCTCAAAAGCCTTTTTGGTAATGTAGGTTGTAAACCCTGACGCGCCGCCCCAAGAAAAGCTTGGGATAAAATTACGCGGAAAACCACTGCCAAAAATATTGGTGCTTACGCCTACTACAGTTCCAGTGTTGAACATCGTATTGATGCCGCATTTGGAGTGGTCGCCCATCATGAGCCCGCAGAATTGCAGCCCCGTCTTTTCAAATCCGCCCGTTTGGTAACTCCACAATTTGACTTCTTCGTAGTTGTTCTTGAGGTTAGA
>JAKQJQ010000061.1 GCA_029561105.1 Bacteroidota bacterium | reverse complement strand
TTGCTTGGTTCACGATGGCCTCTAAGGACTTTTCAGTCATGCCCGGATAATGCTCTAAAGTGAGCCTAGCAATCGTATTACCGTCATTTAAATCCCTTACTTGACCAACAAAACTCACAACAGCCCCAACATCGGGCCGGGCAACACGTAACTGCTTGATTTCAAAACCTACATCAAAATCTTGTGTTTGTAGGCGTACTGTCATGTGCCGACTAACTAACCACCTGTTACCGGGGGAAAAAATGCCACCTCATCACCATCATGAATGGTTGCAAGGTCATCCACTAATTCATGGTTAATCGCGCCTCGCACTTTGAGCTTGCCCATGAGCATTTCCTGCCAAGTATCACTGCGTTGCGCTAACAAAGCTTTGAGTTTTAGTATCGTCAGCGTCTCGTCTGGCAGCTCTAAATCTTCAGTTGAAAACTTCAACGTTTCTTTAAGTCTTGCAAAATATAATATTTTAATTTTCATGGTGTTATGATGTAAACCTAATCTTCTTTATCATCAATAATATCGAGCACATCCAGCGGCTTGTTGGTGAGTTCTACCCGTTCAATTTGCGCAAAACGGTTTGAAATTTTCTGGCTGCTGATATGAACTTCTTGCGCGTTTTCGTGTGCTTGGCGAATATTATCGGCAAGTTTTTTCATACGTTGGTCAAAGCGGCCAAAATCTTTGCTGAGTTTGCCTAGCTCATCTTTAATGACATGGACTTGTTTGCGCGTTTCCACGTCTTTTAACACAGCACGGGCAGTATTGAGCACGGCCATGAGCGTGGTAGGCGAAACCACCCACACGCGTTTGTTCATGGCGTACTCAATCACATCGTTGTGATAAGCGTGCAGTTCAGCAAATACGGCTTCAGCAGGAATAAACATGACCGCGCCGTCCGACGTGACATTAGAAATAATGTATTTATTGGCAATGTCATCCACATGTTTTTTGACATCAAGTTTGAACTGTTTTTCAGCCACCAATTGCTCGGCTTCAGTTAATTGACTGTCAAACATGCGATGATAATTTTCGAGCGGAAACTTGCTATCCACCGCCACCGTGCCCGTGGGTTCAGGTAAAAATAAGGCACAATCGGCACGTGTGCCATTTTCAAAGGTATGCTGCATGGCAAATGAATTGACTGGCAACACGTTACGCACCAAGGCCTCTAACTGCACTTCGCCAAACGCGCCACGGCTGCGTTTATCGCCCAAGAGTTCCTGCAAACTCACCACATTGGTGGTGAGGCCATCAATTTTCTTTTGCGCTTCATCAATGGTGGCCAAACGTGCCATCACATCAATAAAGGTTTGATTGGTCTTTTTAAAGCCTTCATCCAAGCGCTCAGACACTTTTCCGCCAATTTGCTCCAAACGACTATCCACAATTTTTCCTAAGCTTTCAACACTTTGTGTGAGCGTGGTGGTGGCTTTAAGCATGGTATCGTTAATCAGCGCCTGTTGAGATTTACCTTGCTCGCTCAAGGTGGTGTGCAGTTTTTCCAGCACGGTTTCGCGGGTTTGCGCCAAGCTGTTATTTTGCGCCAACTGCAAAGCCTGCATGGCCTCCCGCGTGGCTTGCAACTCTGTGGCCACGGCTGACTTTAAGCGCTCACTGCCCTCTTGCGAGGCGGCATTGATGCGGTCGCCCAATTTATTCAAGCCATCATTTAAATCAAGCAGCATAGCGCGGTGCTTGTCTTCAAGCTGTTGCAACAGCAATTCGGTGGATTTGTTTTGGTAACTACGCCACAGCAACCATGCCAACAAAAGCAAGGTAATGAGCGTTGCAATCCATTGTAAAAGAATCATATTCATTGAGCCGTATTATAACGGATGCGCGCTAAATAGTTTTGCGCAATCGTGCAAATTGCTAGCAAACCAAAGCGTGTTATTCACGTCGAAAATACGGTGAATTTCTATCATCTTCCTCCCGAGAAAAATTTTCTCCTCTGCGAGCCTTTATTTATAGGGCTTCCAGAGCATCGAAAAAGGTTGGGTTAAAAATCACATCCATAAAGTGTATTTTTGCGGCGCTAATTTTAGGCAATTTAAATTTCACAAGCCGCCAAATCAAACCCACAAAGCCGCCAAAAAGATTTATGATTTTAGGCTTAACCACTCGCTGATTGCGCATATGACTAAATTGAAACTTTTGTTAGGCCAATGGCTTGCCAATATGACGCGCAAGCTTAAAAACAATTTCTACATTTATTTAGCTGCCCTGTTCACCGTGCTGGTGTTGCTGGATGCCGGCGTGTTTGGTGTGGGTTTAAACATGCGTGACCGTGCGTTTGATTTTATGGTGAAGTACCGTGTGATTCAGCCTATAGCAGACTCTGACATTATTATTGTCGATATTAACGAAGCTAGTTTGCACGCGTTTGCCAAAGAGTTTGGTAGTTGGCCGTGGTCGCGCCAAGTCATGGGGGAATTTGTCGAAAACATTGAAACACAAAAACCCAAAGCTATTGTATTTGACGTGCTGTTTAGTGATGCCGATATTTTTAGGCCAGAGGGTGATGAGTATTTTAACGAAGTTATATCAGGTGTCGATAACACCTTTTTTCCAATACTGCGCTTGGATATAAGCCAAGACAACCAAAGTGAACTCAAGTTTTCGCAAATCCCCGGTTTAAAACTTAAACAGGACTCGGGGAAGAAAGATGCAACTTTTGCAGCAATTTTGCCGCATTTTGAGGGCGCCATTAAGGCCAATCGACTCGGCACGCACAACGTGGCATCTTGATTGCCTGAGTCCTGTTTAAATTTTAAGCCGGGAATTTGTGAAAATTTAAGCTCACTATGGCGGTCTTGGCTAATATCCAAGCGCAAAATAAAAAAACGTGTTATCAGCATTAGAAATCACCTCATTAAAATATTCATCGCCTTCTGGCCTAAAAAT
>JAKQJQ010000057.1 GCA_029561105.1 Bacteroidota bacterium | reverse complement strand
TAAAGCAAATTATTGCCACCACGCCACCTGGCTCCTTCGCTAAAACAGTTCACAGAACTGTTTTTTAACGCTCGGCCCTGCTCAAACAAATTTGCTTCTTAACGCTCACTCATTTGATTTTAACTTCGTTCAGTTCGGCCTGCGGCCTCGGGTCTTAACGCAAATCTTATGACTGCCGCGCCAGTAAGGAAGTGTTTATTGATTTTTGGCTTGCCCGCCGCGCCAAAAATTCTAAACTAGATGATTCATCCTTTGACTGGGGAACTTCTTGGGAGGATTTTTCGTGCAGCTTCAGCAAACGAAAAATAAAATAAACACTTCCTACTTGGCGCGACGTTAAATTAGAATCGTAGAAAACAACGAAGAAAAGCGGCATCGGAGGGCGTGAGAGTCGAGCCTGCAAGGCGAGCGGCTTAGCCCGTAGACCGCGTTCTGAGGTAGTTTTCAAGATTGTAATTTGGTCGCTGGGCATTTTTGCTTCTTTTGTTGCCAGACAAAAGAAGGCCCTCGCGGCAGCGATAGCCCCGATTACCTTCGGTCAGTTCGGCCTCCGGCCCCGGGTGCAGTGGAAATCCTTTTTGTTTTTTCTTTAAAAACAAAAAGATTGAAACGGAAAGCGGGAATCAGCTCCTAACAAAATCAAAAAATACTATATTTGATTAAAATACATCATTTTGAAGCCGCACTACATCAAAATCCTCCTATCGCTTTTTTGCGTTCTTGCCACACAGGCGCAGGAATTACTCCCTTTTACGGAGAATTACAGCAAGTCGGATTACCACGGTGATAACCAAATATGGAATGTGGTGCAAGGACAGGACAAGGCGATGTATTTTGCCAACAATCACTATTTTTTACGTTATGACGGCGTGAAATGGGAGAAGAATACGTTGCCCAACCGGACCATCATCCGATCGGTGCTTGCGGTACACGACAGGGTGTATTGCGGTTCCTATAAGGAGTTCGGTTACTGGTATCGCAAGGATGGCCGTATGCATTATGTATCTATTTCTAAAGACAGGAAGTTGTTTAGTGACAATGGCAATGAAGAAATATGGAAGATATTGTTGGTGGGCAGCAAAGTGTATTTCCAATCGTTCAATGAGATTTACATTTATGAGCAAGGCGCAATTGCCAAAATCAAGCTGCCTTTCCAGATTTCGTATTGTTTTGAGGTGGGTGGTGAACTGCTATTTGCCTCCATCCGCGACGGCATATACAAAATGCAGGGGAAACAGTTTGTCAGGATTGATGCTTGGGCAGGTATAGCCAATAATGTAGTACACGCCATAGAACGCCACAAACAAAAGACGTTCATTTTTACCCAGAAGAACGGGATATTTGTCGCCGACGCTCGGTTGGTGTCGCCCTGGGCACATCCACTCAATGCACTGCTCAAGACTTCGATCATCAACGCTGCAAGGTTCATCAACGACCACACGCTCATTGTTGGGACGGCGAGCAAAGGGGTTTTTAGTATTGACCTGCGCGATGGCTCGTACCTGAATATCAATCGTGACAACGTCCTGATGAACAACTCTATCCTGAGTATCGGGTTTGACCAGGAGAACGATTTGTGGCTGGGTTTGGATAACGGCATCGCACACATTGAGATTAATTCGCCGATTGCGTTGTTTTCTGACAATTCGGGTGTGCTAGGATCGGTGTATTCTGTGGCCATGACGCCTGGCGGCTACCTTTTGGCGTCTAATCACGGCATTTTTAAATATAAGGACAAGAACCTGTCTGTCTTTGGCGGTTCGCAAGGACAAGCCTGGAATATCAGCAAAATGGGCGGCCGTTTTCTGGTTGGGCACAATGAAGGCACTTTCTTGTTCGACAACGCTTCGTTGGGTAAAATCAATAATGTGAGCGGCGGCTGGAATCTTAGCAAAAGTAACATCGATGGCAAGTTCCTGCAAGCTACCTACAGTGGCGTGGTGGTATATGATGCTAACGATTTGTCGCGATACCGGCAAATTAGGGATTTCTACAAACCCATAAAATATGTCACCCAGAACAAACGCAATGAGGTTTGGGCCGCCGACAATTACCGCGGGTTGTATAGGGTACTCTATGACGAGGATTTCAAGGCGGTCAAGATTGAGAACGTGAGCCAGCAAAACAAGCTTACCAACGATTTTGGGGTCAAGATTTTTGAGTTCCGCAATGAAGTGTTGTTCTTGATAGACCACGGCTGGTACACCTACAATTCTATTACCGGCCAGCTTGAAAAGAATGCTCTTTTCGACGCAAACTTTAAGAACATCACCGATATCGTTGCCATCGATGAAAGCAACTTTTTGATCCTGCAGTCGGGATTGTTGTATCTGATTCAATCGGTGAACCAAAAATTCGTCTGGAATTTCATCCAGGAAAAATACTACCGCGGCAAAATAATCAATGACAACCTGACGGTTTTTCGTGAAAAGGACCGTTACCTGCTCAACCTCGACGATGGTTTCATTTCTTTAAAACTCAATGAGAAACCAAACGAACTACCCGCGATAAAAACAGAGGCCTACAGTCAAGGAAGTCTAATTGGCAACGGAGACAAAATCCCATACAACACTGAGCTGGAACTGCACGTGATTTCTGGTTTGTATGGCTCCTCAAAACCCACATTGTTTTGTAGGATAGACGAAGCTGAGATCATCCCGATAAAAGACGGCGCGATTGTTCTCAACAACCTGGGGAGCGGCGGCCATAACGCGAAAATTTACTACAACGATGGCATGAGTTTCAAGGAAATAAAGCGCTATGAATTCAAGGTTGCTAAGCCGTGGTACTTTTCTTTTTGGATGATTTTGGTGTACTTGTTCGTGATTGCCTTTATATGGTTGCTTTATTACCGTTGGAATAAAATCAGGTATAACCAGAGATTGCAATTGCGTGAAGAAGAATTGCGCCACCAAAAGAAGATACTTGAAATTGAGTTGAAGGCAGAGAATGAACTCAATATACAGGAGTATGAAAAACACATCCTTGAACTCGAAATCCAAAGCAAGTCGTCGGAAGTAGCAGGAAAGTCCCTGTCTATCGCCAAGCAGAGCGAAATGATTGAAAACATCCAGCAAATCCTGGAGACCGAATCAGATATCAACCGTTTGAAAAGCGAAATTCGCAAGGCCATTAAAATCAATGCGGTCAATAAACATGAATGGCAGATTTTTGAGAACAATCTCAACCAGATTCACAATGAGTTTATCGTTGGCCTTTCAAAGAAGTATCCGAACCTTACCTCGAAAGACATCAAACTGTGTGTTTACCTCAAGATGAATCTGTCTTCAAAAGAAATTGCGCCACTCATGAATATTTCCTTTCGAGGTGTAGAATTACACCGCTACCGATTGCGAAAAAAGCTCGGTCTGAGCCAAGACGAAAACCTCAATAAGTTTATGTTTTCGGTATGAAAAATCATATACTACTACGTTTTCGTACCAAATAGCTATACATCAGTACTACATCATTTGGTTTTGTTTGACCTAACAAAATCCTTTGATACATTAGTATTGGAGGTATTCGGCAGTGCCAACGGTTTGATGTATTAATGTTGTAATACACAAAACCCAACTACATCGTTGTAATTGTTTAAGTTTGAGTAGCAAAATTTTAACATACACTTATGAAAAGCTACATCCGATTAACAGTTTTATTACTTTTTTCTTCCATATTGACGCAATTGCACGCCCAGGGAATAGCAGGAAAAGTGTCTGATGAGGATAATTTACCCATACCTGGTGTAAACGTTACGGTGCCCAACTCCAATGTCTCGTCGGTAACCGATTTCGATGGTAATTTTAGCATCGACATTCCTGCGGGAACCTTGTTAAAGTTTTCGATGGTGGGATATGAAACCCAATCTGCTCCTGCTGCTTCGAGTATGCAAATCAAACTCAAGACTTCGAACAAGGCACTAGAGGAGGTAGTAGTGATTGGTTATGGTACCCGCAAAAAAGGTGCAGTTACCGGTTCGGTTGCGCAGATCAAGGCTGAAGACATCTTACGTACGCCCGCGCAATCCGCTATTCAGGGAATACAAGGAAAAGCAGCCGGTATTAATATCGTAACCAATTATGAACCGGGAGCAAAACCCTCAATCGTCATAAGGGGTTTGGGGACGGTATTGGGCAAGAGAAATCCTTTATATGTTATCGATGGTTTGGAGACCGATGGGCTCAATAATCTAAATTCTAATGACATCGCTACAATCGATGTGCTGAAGGACGCAGCTTCGCTGGCCATATACGGTCAAAAAGGATCAAACGGCGTCATCGTTATTTCTACCAAAAAAGGAAAGGGCGATATGAGTGTTTCTTATGATGCTTATTACGGACAAAAAAGCATATTAACCAAGGTAAAAATGGCCGACTCATACCGATACGCGTACTATAACAATACGGCTTTGGGTAATCCAACCTATTTCAATTTCACGCAACCGGTAGATACCAACTGGCTTGAAGAAATCACGCGTACCGGAGAAGTAACGAGCAACTCTGTCGCCGTATCCGGCGGTAGTGAAAAAGGAAACTACTATTTGGGATTGGGTCACTATCGCGAGAGAGGTATACTCATTGGGACCGATTTCAAACGGAGCAACCTTACAAGCCGCAATGAATAAAAACTCAGCGACCGCTTAAAGGTGTCGTCATCCGTTAATTTGGCGGTAATCGACAATCAACCCAAGCCATTGAGCGCTTTCACCAATGCCTACAAACAATCGCCTATCATTCCTGTGCGTTACGCAAACGGACGATTCGGCGCACCTTTCGTGAATACAGCCACGGGTTTGGCCGACATGACCGGCGAAGTCATCAACAATGTCGGGAACCCGGTTGCGCAATTGTACAACCACCACGAAAAGAACAAAGACCTTATGATTTTTGGTTCGTTGAACGCCGAATTGCGGCTGCTCAAAGATTTAACGATTACGACGAATTTTGGCGCCACGGCCAACTGGACAAAAGGCTACACGTTTACGCCCAATCGCGACATCTGGCTTGCGCAAAACCCTTCAAAATTGGTAGCGGAATATAAAACCGAGCGCCCGCAAGACCCAATCAATACTTTGCAGCAACGTCGTACAGATGCCTATAACTGGAACTGGGACAATTATCTAACCTACAAAAAGACATTCGGTGAGCATCAAATAACCGCAGTTGTAGGTATTTCACGTTCAACCAAAAATAATTTTGAGAATTTTGACGCTTTGCGTTATGATGTTCCCGAGCAAAGCAATTATTGGTCACTCGATTTTTCGGATGTCAATGAGCCGATCAGCCCACTGACCATTCACAATTACCACACAACCCCAATCGTTTCGTTGTCTTATTTTGGCCGATTGGAGTATGCCTTCAAGAACAAATATTTGCTTTCGGCTACGGTTCGTCGCGAAGGCATCAGCATCTATCAGGAATCACAGCGTTGGGGTACTTTCCCGGCAGCTTCTGTGGGCTGGGTTATCTCTAACGAAGACTTTATGAAGAACGTAAGCTTCATCAACTCGCTAAAATTGCGCGGAGGGTATGGAGAAGTAGGAAACGGCGACGGTGGCAGCTTTAACGCGGTGGCCTTTTCAAGTAATGCGTATCCGTTTGGCGACCCAACTTTGAGCCAACCAGGAACTTACGTCAAGAACGCAGTAGACAAAAATCTGACCTGGGAAACCATGCAAGAATTTGACTTCGGGCTTGATTTCACCATCATCAACAACCATTTATCAGGTACTTTCGACTACTACAACAGAAAATCGAAAGATTTGATCCTTGAGATTACGCCACCTTACGTACTCTCGGAAGAGCCTACTTTTGCCAATACCGGCGCGGTAACCAACAAAGGTATCGAAGCGACATTGCGTTGGGATGATACCATCGGAAGCAGTTTCAAATATTGGATTGGCGGTAACTACTCGCACAACCAAAACGAAGTTTCAGAAATCAACAACATTTATTTCAGCAACAACATTACCGGAAACCTCGGCAATGGCGTGGGTACCAAAATGGTGAAATTGGGTCAGCCGCTCGGCAGTTTCTACGTATTTGAGCAAACGGGTTATGATGCGGATGGCAAACCTATTTTCCGTGACCTCGATGGAGACGGAAAGCTCACCGACAAAGGCGACCGCGTGAATGCCGGTTCTTACATTCCCAAATTTACTTACGGCTTATCAATCGGTGTCAACTGGAAAAACGTGGATTTTTCTATAGATACTTATGCAGTAGGAGGAAACAAGGTCTACAACGGAAAGAAAGCGCAGCGTTTTGGCGGCGAAAACATCGAATACGATTTGCTTGACGACTTCTGGACACCATCTAATCCAAATGCTGAGAACCCTAAACCGTTCAACAACATACCAAGAGCGTCGACTTATTATGTAGAAGATGGTTCGTATTTCAGGATCAATAACATTACGCTGGGGTACACCTTGCCAAAGATGATCAAGGAACTCAACAAAGTCAGATTCTACATTACGGCGGTGAATCCATTTATATTCACAAATTATTCGGGTTATTCTCCCGAGGTAGTTGGTGGAGACAATGCCAACCCACTGGGAACGGCCGGAATCGAGGTAGATGCCTATCCAACCAACAGGACTTTTCTTGCCGGAGCCCATATTAGTTTCTAATCCAAATCATGACAAAAATGAAAAAATACACTACATATAAATGGGCTTTTGCAGCGCTGATCGTTGCGATGGCCGGCTGCGAATCTGATCTTGACGTTGAGTTGCGTGACAGGCAGAGCGAGATCGACTTGCTTAACAATCCAGACAATGCCGTGCAACTCGTCAATGGCGTTTACAATAAAAACCTGAGCTACGACATGAATGCATTTTCGTGGATTGGTATGACGAGCATTACGTCGGATGATGCCGACAAAGGCTCTACACCGGGCGATAGCGGCGCCGACAAAGACAAACTGGACAACCTTGATTTCACCACTTCGAGCACTTCGTTCATCGATGTTTGGAAAGCGCGCTACCAGGGAATCGGTCGTGCCAACAAAGCGTTGTTTTATCTTGAGCAGCTTCAGATAGACGCCACACTCAAGAGCCGACTCATCGGCGAAGTAAAATTTCTTCGCGCGTTATGGTATTTTGACTTGGTACGTTGTTTTGGCGGTGTGCCGATTGTTACCACAGAAATCGACATCAACAATGTTGAAGCCGTGAATAGTGTGGTCTTCACTAGAAAGAGCAAGCAGGAAACCTACGCGCAGATTGAGCTCGATCTTAACGACGCCATCAGCAGGTTACCGCTCAAAAGCCAATATCAGCCGTTTGATAAAGGTCGTGCCACCAAAGGAGCAGCCCAGGCGTTGCTTGCAAAAGCCTATTTGTATCAGGAAAAATGGCAACAATGTTATGATCTGAGTGGTGAAGTCATTTCATCCGGACAATATTCGCTCATGGCCGATTATGCGCAGGTTTGGCGTGAAGTAGGCGAGAACGGTTCGGAATCTATTTTTGAGGTGCAGGCAACGCTAGAGAACGGCATCCAGGATTACACCAATGTACAAGGGCCACGGGGAACTCCAGACTTGGGCTGGGGCTTCAATACGCCGTCGTTGAGTTTGACCAATTCATACGAAGCCGGCGATTTGCGCAAAGCGGCAACCATCATGTTCATTCCTTCTACTTTATGGGATGGATTTGTAGCGCCAACCACGCTCAACAATCCGCGTTACAACTACAAGGCTTACCAAAGCCCTATTGCCGAGTCCTGGAACGGTAACAAAGGCGTTACTGCCAAGAACCTCAGAGTACTCAAGTACAGTGATCTTTTGTTGATTCGTGCAGAGTCGGCTTTTCACTTGGGTAATACAGGAGAGGCGTTGGCCAGGGTCAATGAAATCCGTCACCGTGCCGGTTTAGGCGATGCACTTGTGGTGACCCTGCAATCCATCTTGAACGAAAGACGCTGGGAAATGGCAATGGAGCATGACCGCTGGTTTGATTTGATCAGAACCGGACGGGCAGCAGCAGCCATGGCGGCCAATGGCAAAACTTTCCTGGTTGGTACGCATGAACTTTTCCCGATTCCACAGGAACAAATCACGGCAAGCGGTGGCAGGTTACAGCAAAATCCGGGTTACTAATAGAATGGCTTTTACTAACTTTTTAATATTAACTTAATTCAAATTTAAATTTTAAACATTATGAAAACAATCAAAATGACAGGTTATGCTTTAGCGGTTGCCTTAACTGTTGGAACGTTCATCGGATGTAGTTCTGATGACGACAACAATAATTTTACACTTCCTCCAATCGGCGGTTTCAATTCATCGGCCGAAGTTGGTGCTGCTGATTTGATCGCTTATTGGCCGATGAACGGATCGGGTGTCGAAAGCAAATCCAACACCAATCCAACCAGCACGGTGGGAACAACCTTCGTGACAGGAGTTAAAGGGCAGGCTGCAAGCATGGCCGATGGATACATGGTTTATCCTGAAATCGCTGCGTTGGGCACTACTACAGGAAACATGACTGTGAGTACTTGGGCCAAAGTGTCAAACAACAAAACTTTGCTTTCGGCTTCGGCCTCTTGCTTGCTAACCTTAACGCGTCCTGGCGACTGGGCAGGAAACATGAACTTGTTGCTTGAGACTGGACAAAGAGAAGCTTCAAACGATTCCATTCAGGTGAAAGGTTTGGTGCAGATCAAAAAACCAGACGGATCCAACAACGGACAAGACATCGTGAACATGATCAAACAAGAGCCATGGATGGATGCCACGCACTCTTGGAACCCTAACAAAGTAGGCGGACAATGGGCACACTACGTAATTGTTTGGAACGGTACCGAAGGAACTTTCAAAATCTGGGTTAACGGTACAGAAATCTCTAACAACGCTTGGGAAGTTAGAAACGGCGGCGATTCTTTGCCATTGAACTTTTTTACACCTACACACCCAATCATCGGTGCATTGGCAACCTACGTAGACGGAACCACACTTGATACCTGGAACAAGCCATTGACTGGACAAGTAGATGAGATGCGTATCTGGAAAAAAGCATTGTCTGCCGGTGATATCAACGCTTTGTACCAACTTGAAAAAGCAGGTAGATAATTAACCACTTAGATTGCAAAAGCGTGATTAATCGATGAACTCTTTTTGAGATTAATCACGCTTATTTTTAAAATATCGCTACTTGCACATCACAAATTTCAAAATGCCACACAAACCATAAAACAACAACAACAACAACAACAACAAAACAATTTGTATTTAGAAAATATTTTGTGACTGTTTCCTTTGGTATTTTTTGAGAAAATCTAAAACTATAGACACGGCCACACGTACCAATCCAAAGGCTAACTATTTGGATTGCAAACCGGGGGCGCGCACATCAAGGCTAATGGTGTCAACAAAACCCAGCCAATGCATATAGGTGTAGTTCCAGCGGCATTTACGTACTCAATTACCGCGTCAGATCAAAATGTGCGAACGGTGTAATTACAGCCCCGACTCAGCCAATCTCGCATGGTAAAAACAACAACACAAAACCCGCAGTAAGCACTGTCGGTTTAAAAAAATAGCAACTATTGAAATTCCCAATGAAAACCATCAGAATATTTTTCCTGCTCTCAGTACTCGCGTCCTGCGGCTGCAATGACAACAATACTACGCCTGGCCCGGTCGTCAATCCACCGATTGCCGAAGAGCCAAAAACCGAAGCCGAACTCCTGGACATGGTGCAACAAGATGCCCTCAAGTATTTTGTCGAGTACGCACATCCTGTGTCAAAGTTGGCCCGCGAGCGCTACCATACCGATGATCCAGGTAATGATGCCAACATCGTTGCTACAGGCGGCACCGGTTTTGGACTCATGACCTTGATTGCAGGTATAGAGCGCGGTTTTATTTCACGTGCCGATGGCGTGGCCAGACTCACAACCGGATTGAATTTCCTTGAGACTGCCGACCGTTTTCACGGAGCCTGGCCGCACTGGATGGATGGCACCACCGGAAATGTAATTCCTTTCGGTACCAAAGACAACGGAGGCGATTTGGTGGAGACTTCTTTTGTTTGCCAGGGATTGATTTGCGTGAGGGAATATTTTAAGAATGGAACTGCCGAAGAACAAGCACTCGCCGCCAAAGCCGATTTACTTTGGAAAGGCGTAGAGTGGGATTGGTACACCCAAGGCGGGCAAAACGCACTATGGTGGCACTGGTCGCCCAACTATGGCTGGGAAATGAACTTCAAACTCGAAGGCTATAACGAATGCCTGATTACTTATATCATGGCCAAATGTTCGCCAACGCATCCCATATCTAACGCTTGCTATACTCAAGGTTGGGCGAGAAATGGTGGCATTGTCAGTTCGGCGCTGCGTTTCAACCTTCCTGTGATATTCAATTATAACGGAGCGAACGGTAACGTAGGACCAATGTTCTGGGCGCATTATTCCTACCTCGGTCTTGACCCCCGAGGGCTTACCGATCAATACGCCAATTATTGGACGCTTACACAAAACCACGCAAAAATCATGTTGGCCTATTGTGTAGCAAACCCTTATGGATTTAAGGATTACAGCGACGAATGTTGGGGATTGACCGCGAGCTATACCAGAAATACGAACGGCACGGTGGGCTACACAGCACATTCGCCCACCAATGACAAAGGCGTTATTTCGCCAACGGCGGCATTGTCGAATTATCCTTACACGCCGGTAGAGTCACTCAAGTTCTTGCGTTATCTGTATGAAAAAAACAAAGACAAGTATGTTGGTGTTGCCGGACCTTATGACGCTTTTTCCCCGCAATACAATAACTGGGTAACCAAAAGATACCTCGCTATAGATCAGGGAACGATTGTCCCAATGATCGAGAACCATCGTACGGGCTTATTGTGGAACCTTTTTATGTCTGCGCCCGAAGTAAGAAGCGGTTTGCAGGATTTGGGATTCCATTCTTCGCAGCACGGATTCTAAAATGCGAAGCAACGGTTATATATTGTCACTGGTGTTGATGCTGTCATTGCAGCCCTTATGCGCCATCGCGCAAACAGAGGTGAGCGGCAGCCTAACAGCCCAGGTCATCCAAAAGCAACAACTGGGTTATGCGCTGCATATTCCCAAAAACACAAAGGAGAAAAAGGCTTTGATTATTTTTCTGCATGGCGACGGTGAAAAAGGAACCAATCTCGAAAAAGTAAAAATACACGGCCCGTTCAAGTACCTCAAAACGCACCCGATTGATGCGTATGTACTGGCACCGCAATGCCCCGAACACGAGCTCTGGAATGCTGAAATGATATACCAATTGGTAGTGAAAATCCAGCGGGAATATCCAATCGATGCCCATCGAATTTATCTCACCGGACTGAGTTCGGGCGGTTGGGCTACCTGGAATCTCGCGCTTGCGCATCCCGATTTGTTTGCTGCAATCGTCCCGATTTCAAGTTTCGTCGACCTCGTGCAGCTGGATGACATCTGTAAAATAAAAGCGATACCTACGCGCATTTACCATGGCCTGCTCGACGATGTCGTTCCCTTGGATTATGCCGCCTCGATCTATAAGAATTTAAAAAACTGTAACCCAAACATCGGCCTCACCATATTTGACGATGCCGGACACGACAGTTGGTCGCGCGTCTACGACAATGCAGAAATTTACGATTGGATGTTGAAACAAACCAAACACGACCCGAAGTTGAATTAATCGCAACTAAAAAAGAACAATAATGAAAAAACAATACGCCATATTTTTAACCTTACTGAGCATTTGTTGCGTCGCACAAAAAGGCACTAAACCTGCTGTTTCGGACAAAGACGCTTTCGTTTCGTCGCTCATGGCCAAGATGACTTTGGAGGAAAAACTCGGGCAGCTCAACCTTCCCACTTCGGGCGATATTACCACCGGACAGGCCAACAGTTCCGACGTGGCTAAGAAAATCGAACAGGGAAAAGTAGGCGGTTTGTTCAACATCAAAACTGTTTCAAAAATCAAGGAAGTACAGAAAATAGCCGTAGAAAAAAGCAGGCTTAAGATTCCGTTGCTTTTTGGGATGGACGTCATCCACGGTTACGAAACCACTTTCCCGATACCGCTTGGCTTGTCGTGTACCTGGGATATGAACCTAATTCAACGCAGCGCACAAATCGCAGCCAAAGAAGCCAGTGCCGATGGCATCAACTGGACGTTTTCACCCATGGTAGACATTGCACGCGACCCGCGTTGGGGAAGGGTTTCAGAAGGCTCGGGCGAAGATCCGTACCTCGGCAGCCAAATTGCCAAAGCGATGGTTAAGGGTTACCAAGGCAAAGACTTTTCAAGCAATACTTCAATACTCTCGTGCGTCAAACATTTCGCGCTTTATGGCGCTCCTGAGGCCGGACGCGACTACAACACGGTCGATATGAGCCGCATCAGGATGTATAACGAATATTTTCCACCGTACAAGGCCGCAGTCGATGCAGGTGTTGCGTCGGTGATGGCTTCGTTCAATGAAATAGACGGCATTCCCGCTACCGGAAACAAATGGCTCATGACCGATGTGCTGCGTAAGCAATGGGGTTTCAAAGGTTTTGTCGTGACCGATTACACCGGAATCAGCGAAATGATAGACCATGGCATGGGCGATTTGCAACAGGTCTCGGCACTCGCGCTAAAAGCGGGGATTGAAATGGATATGGTGAGCGAAGGTTTCCTCACGACACTCAAAAAGTCGTACGAGGAAAAGAAAATCACCATGGCGCAGATCGACCACGCCGTTCGGTTGATACTGAATGCCAAATACGACTCGGGATTGTTTAAAGATCCTTACAAATATTGCGATGAATCGCGCGCAAAGTCAGAAATCTTTACGCAAAGCCACCGCAGCGAAGCTAGAAAAATTGCTGCCCAATCGCTGGTGTTGCTCAAAAATAAAGGGCAAATTTTACCACTAAAGAAATTAGGAACCATTGCTGTAATAGGGCCGCTCGCCGATGCCAAAGAAAATATGGCGGGTACCTGGAGTGTCGCCACCAAACAAGAAAACTCGATATCCTTACTGGCGGGAATCAAGGAAGTTGTCGGGCCATCGACCAAAATCCTTTACGCCAAAGGCAGTAATCTCGACGATGACGCAGCCTATGAGGAACGCGGGACCATGTTTGGCAAAACGCTGCACCGCGACAACCGCACCAAAGAAGTCCTGCAAACCGAAGCCATCAACCTGGCCAAACAAGCCGATGTGATTGTAGCAGCCATGGGCGAATCGGCAGAAATGAGCGGCGAATCGAGCAGCCGTACCGAGCTTGAGATTCCGGCTACGCAGCAGCAATTGTTGCAAGAATTGCTCAAGTTGGGCAAACCAGTTGTTTTGGTGTTGTTTAATGGACGTCCGTTGGTATTGAATCGGGAAAATGAGACCGTTCCCGCGATCCTTGACGTTTGGTTCCCGGGAAGCGAAGCCGGATATGCAATAGCCGACGTGCTGTTCGGTGACGAGAATCCATCCGGAAAACTTACCACGACTTTCCCAAGAAGCGTGGGGCAGATTCCAATCTATTACAGCCACAAAAATACCGGAAGACCGTTGGGCAACAAAGAGGGGAAGTTTGAGAAGTTTCGCTCTAACTATCTTGACCAGCGCAACGAGCCTTTGTTCCCATTTGGTTTTGGCCTCAGTTATACGACTTTTGAATACAGCAACCTTAAGCTTTCTGCACCAAAAATCAACAGCAAGCAAAATTTGAAGGTCACTGTAGATGTCGCCAATACCGGAGATTTTGACGGAAAGGAAGTCGTGCAACTCTACATTCGCGACCTTGTGGGTTCGGTCACGCGGCCGGTCAAAGAGCTCAAAGGATTCCAGAAAATCAGCATCAAGAAAGGTGAAAAGCAAACCGTTACTTTCGATATTTCAGTACAGGATTTAAAGTTTTACAATGCAGAACTGCAGTTTGTTGCAGAACCCGGTGCATTCGAGATTTTTGTCGGGGCAAACTCCGACACCGATATAAAAGCGAAATTTGAATTAGTTAATTAAGTTGTTTTGAGTACATCGGGGAAAACCCTTCAGTTTTTGCTGGAGGGTTTTTTTAAAACAAAAACCGGGAGGGTTTTTTTAAAACAAAAACCGGGAGGGTTTTTTTAAAACAAAAACCGGGAGGGTTTTTTTAAAACAAAAACCGGGAGGGTTTTTTTAAAACAAAAACTGGGACGTTTTTTTTAAAACAAAAACGGGGAGGGTTTATTTGTTGAAAGAGCAAGGTGCGACAAATAGATGCAATATGGGTTCAAGTTTAGCAATTGCTGCAGTAATTCTGCCGCGGGTATTGCGCAGGAATTCGTAGATTGCCTTCAGGGAAGGGGCAAATGCATCCCTAAAAAAAGAAAAATTCTGGAAGTGTAGAAAATCCGGATATTATCATAAAATTTAGTGCCTGGAAATGAAATGTATCCTAGCATTCAAATAATATTGCACACCCACCGGGATTGAGGCTCATAAGTAATGGATGCCCATGAAACGCTTTAGTTTTTTTTCAACTATAACGTTGTCGCAGGCTCATAACAAATCGACTGGGATTTTTGACACGACAGTATGTTTATCTTTAGCAAAAAATATCAAATGAAAAATATCTTATCCATTGCATTGTGGCTTGCAGTAATTGCGGTCGAAGCGCAGACATTACAATCACCGTCAAAAGAAATATCGGTAACCTTTAGCCTCGCAGAAAAAGGCAGTCCGTCTTACGCAGTAAATTACAAAGGAAAACCGATCATTTTACCCAGTTTAATGGGCGTTTACCTCAAAGGCGAAAGTGATCTCGCATCTGGCTTCACTGTAGACGGTGTACAACAAACATCGGTCAATGAAAGCTGGAAACCCGTACTCGGCGAGCAATCTACGATCAGGAACCAATACAATCAAATGACCATTGCGCTGGTTCAGGCCAAAACTGGCAGGAAAATGAACATTATTTTCAAGGCTTATGATGAAGGCATAGCGTTTAGATATGACTTCCCCAAACAGGAAAAACTCAATTATTTCATCATCTCCGACGAGCGTACCGAGTTTCAACTCACGGCCAACCATAAAGTATTCTGGCTTCCAGGCGATTACGACAGCCAGGAATATCCGTACACTGAAACCAAATTCTCAGACATCAATACCGATAGGGTAGACAAGAACAATGGCATTGCGCTCAAATCCATCGGCAGCAAAACCCGCATCCAGACGCCGCTGATGATGAAAACCTTCGACAAACTCTATCTCAATATTTTCGAGGCTGCGGTGGTGAATTATCCGGTGATGCACCTTGATGCGATTCCATCCGAAAACGAACTAATATCCAACCTTGTCCCCAACGCCATCGGGGACAAAGCCTACCTGCAAACCCCGTGCGTTTCGCCTTGGCGCACGATTATGGTTAGCGACGATGCGCGCGACATCGTGGGGTCTAAAATGATCTTAAATCTCAATGAACCGTCTAAAATCGATGATACTTCCTGGATCAAACCCATGAAATATGTAGGCATCTGGTGGGAAATGCACGTAGGCAAATCGACCTGGGATTACGCCGGCTCGCAAAACGCGCAGAACGCCGCCACCAAAGAATTAATCCCGTCGGGCAAACACGGTGCGACCACCGCCAATACCAAACGGTATATTGATTTTGCCGCCAAGAACGGTTTCGACGGCGTACTCGTAGAAGGCTGGAACGTAGGCTGGGAAGATTGGTTTGGCAACTGGAAAGAAAACGTATTCGATTTCACGACGCCCTATCCCGATTTCAACCTCGACGAAGTCAATGCCTACGCCAAAGCAAAAGGTGTGAAAATGATTATGCACCACGAAACCTCAGGTTCGGTGGGCAATTACGAAAGACATTTGGATCGCGCTTTCGACCTCATGAAAAAATACGATTATCCTGCAGTAAAGTCGGGTTATGTGGGTAAAATCATCCCGCGTGGCGAATTCCACGATGGGCAGGCCATGGTGAACCACTACAACTTTGTGGCTGCGCGTGCCGCCGATTATAAGCTTATGGTCAATTCACACGAAAGTTCGCGACCCACGGGGTACAGCCGCACTTACCCGAATTATATCGCCGCCGAAGCCGCGCGTGGTAACGAATTCAATGCCTGGAGCACCGGGAATCCGCCCATGCACGAAACCATTTTGCCATTTACGCGCTTACTCGGTGGCCCGATGGATTACACGCCCGGTATTTTCGAGATCAAGATGAATGTCTACGACAAATCCAAAAAAGAGCAGGTACATACTACTTTGGCCAAGCAATTGGCGCTGTATGTTACGATGTATTCGCCGTTGCAGATGGCCGCCGATTTACCCGAAAATTATGAGAAATATCCCGATGCATTCCAATTCATCAAGGACGTTGCCGTAGATTGGGACGACTCCAAATACCTTGAAGCCGAACCTGGCGATTACCTCACCGTAGCCAGAAAAGCCAAAGGAACAGAGCAATGGTTTTTAGGTGCCATCACCGATGAAAGCCCGAGAAACACCGAGGTCAAGCTCGATTTCCTAACGCCCGGCAAAAAGTACAAAGCCACGATTTACCAGGACAGCAAAACGGCACATTGGGAAACCAACCCGATCAGTTATGAAATCAAGACGATTGAAGTCACGTCTAAAAGCAAGTTGGCTTTGGTGTTGGCGGCAGGTGGCGGGACTGCGGTGCGTATAATTCCAATCAATTAAATTTTTATTATGAGCTTAATCCCGCTATCCATTGCAATCTTTTTGCTTTCTATACTGGTTTTCATCGACCGATATACAATCAAAGCAAAAAGGATTTCCATTGCTATCGGGGCTATGGCATTTGTGCTATTGTTGGGCAACCAACAAATCCTGGCGCAACAAAAAACCTATTGCAACCCCATCAACATCGATTACGGTTATTGCCCGATTCCCGACTTTGTCAAACAGGGCAAACACCGCGCGACTGCCGATCCGGTGATAACTTTCTTCAAAGGTGAATATTATTTGTTTTCGACGAACCAATGGGGTTATTGGCATTCTATGGATATGCTCGACTGGAAGTTTATCCCGCGCAAATTTTTGCGTCCGGAACACAAAGTGTTTGACGAATTGTGTGCGCCGTCGTTGTCTTTTGTCAATGACACGCTTTTGGTTGTGGGTTCTACGCAAGGCAAGGAATTCCCCATTTGGATGAGTACGAGTCCTGCGAAAGGCGAGTGGAAGGAACTCGTGCACAAATCAGAAGCGGCCGCCTGGGATCCGCAGATTTTCTGGGATAAAGAAAAGGATGAAGTCTACGAATATTACGGTTCGAGCAATTTGTATCCGTTGTACGGAATGAAATTGAATCGCAAGACGTTCCAACCCGAAGGCGAACGCATTCCGGTTTTGGCGCTCAACGACGACGAGCATGGCTGGGAACGTTTCGGCGAAAATAACGACAATACGTTTTTGCAGCCGTTTACCGAAGGCGCGTTCATGACCAAATACAACAACAAATATTACCTGCAATATGGCGCGCCCGGAACCGAGTTCAGCGGTTATGCCGATGGGGTTTACGTAGGCGACAGTCCGCTTGGGCCGTTTGAATACCAGTCGCACAACCCGTTTTCGTACAAGCCCGGCGGATTTGCAAGAGGAGCAGGGCATGGCGCGACCTATACCGATGCGAACAACCAATATTGGCACGTTTCTACGATTGGAATCTGTACCAAGAATAACTTTGAACGCCGTATCGGGATTTGGCCGGCGGGCTTTGATGCCGACGGGATTTTGTACAGTAACACCGCTTATGGCGACTATCCGACGTTTTTGCCGTCGCAGAATAAAAACCATTTGGACGCGAATTTTTCGGGTTGGATGCTTTTGAATTACAACAAGCCGGTACAGGTTTCCTCTACGCTTGGCGGTTTCCAGCCGAATTTGTCGGTGGATGAAGACATCAAAACCTATTGGTCGGCCAAGACGGCGAACAAAGGCGAATTCCTGGTTACGGATTTGGGTGAAACAAGTACCATCAACGCCATCCAGATTAATTATGCCGACCAGGATGTGGAACTCATGGGAAAACCCGAAACTACTTCGGGTCACAAATACATCATTTATGCTTCGGATGATGCAAAAAACTGGAAAATCCTCATAGACAAGAGTAAAAACACCAAAGACGTACCGCACGATTATATCGAATTGCAACGTCCGGCAAGCGCGCGTTTTCTCAAACTTGAAAATATTGCAATGCCGACGGGAAAGTTTGCAGTTAGCGGGTTTAGGATTTTTGGAAAAGGTTCGGGAGTGAAACCCGGAGCGGTGCAAAACTTCGTGCCATTGCGTTCTGCTCCAAGAGTCAAAGGCGAAAGACGCAATGTGTGGTTTAAGTGGGCACAAGAACCCAACGCCGACGGTTATGTAATCTATTTCGGAAAATCGCCCGATAAACTGTACGGATCGATCATGGTGTATGGAAAAACCGAATATTATTTCAACGGTCTTGATCGTTCGGATGTGTATTATTTCCAGATCGAGGCATTCAACAACAACGGCATCGGCCCGAAGTCGGAAATAAAAAAATCAGAATAATATTACAGCGCAAACGTTGTATTTACAAACGACTTGCAGTTATGAAATCGATTTCGTTAATAAGTTCCTTATGCTACGATTGCAGTTTCGCGCTTTAAGCATGTATATTTAGCCAGATTAATTAACCAACCAACCTTAAATAACTATGAGTTCAACAAATGTGCAAACCAAATGGGGACAATTCATTCCCTTAGTCACGGTCTTTTTCTTTTGGGGATTTGTCGCCGCGAGTAATGACATCTTAATTCCCGTTTTCAAAAAAGCATTCGACCTTTCGCAAGGGCAAAGCCAACTCGTTTCGGTGGCGTTCTATGTGGCGTATACCGTAGGATCGTTGCTGTATATGTTGATTTCTCACCTCACCAAGGGCGACATCATCAACCGCATCGGTTATAAAAACAGCTTGGCGTTGGGCTTGTCGATTTCGGCACTCGGCACTTTGTTGTTTTATCCGGCGGCAAACACGGGTTCGTTCCCACTCATGCTCTCGGGCTTGTTCATTGTAGGACTCGGATTTTCGTTGCAGCAAACCGTTGCCAATCCTTTGGCGATTGCGCTTGGCCCGATTGCTACCGGCTCGCAGCGTTTGATTACAGCGGGCGGAATCAACAACCTCGGCACGACCATTGGGCCACTCATTGTGAGTTTTGCGATTTTCGGTTCGGCTTCTTCATCCAATACAGACGCGAGCATTGAAAGCGTAAAAATCCCTTACCTTATTTTGGGCGTTGCGTTTTTGGCGGTTGCCTTATTGCTTAAGATGTCGTCTTTACCAGACCGCGTCGCCACCGATGATATCGTGGTAGAAGACATCACCAAACAATCTAAAAGTGCATTGCATTACCCACAATTGGTGATGGGAATGATTGCCATTTTCGTGTATGTGGGCGTTGAAGTATCTACGGCGAGTAATCTCCCAGCCTACCTTGAAAACGATTTGGGCTTCATCACCAAAGATGTAGCGCCTTACATTTCGCTGTATTGGGCAAGCTTGATGATTGGCCGTTGGACCGGTGCCGTTGGCGCGTTCACCAATAACAAGTCTACCCAAATGATTTTGCGTTTTATATTGCCTTATGCAGCTTTCGGAATTTTCCTCGGAGTGAACGCCTTTATGGGACATGACCTCGCTCCCTTTTATATTTATGCGTTCATCATCCTTATTTTAATTGCCGCCGATATTTTGAGCAAAGGCAATCCGGCGCGCATGCTGCTGCTGTTCTCGGGAATCGGTATCCTGGCGCTTTTCATCGGAATGTTCACCAGAGGAATGGTCAGTGTGTATGCGTTTACGAGTGTCGGCTTGTTTTGTAGTACGCTGTGGCCATGCATCTTCACGCTTGCCATCGCCGGACTTGGTAAAAGCACCAACCAGGGCAGTAACTTTTTGATCATGATGATCATGGGTGGCGGGATCATCAGTTGGTTGCAGGGTGTGGTTGCCGATAGCATCAACATCCACTACAGTTATATCGTTGGGGTATTGTGTTTTGCTTACCTCGCATTTTATGCCTGGAGAGTAAGCGGAATTCTTAAAAAACAAGGAATCTCTTTTGACACTCCGGCTGCTGGCGGACACTAAAAAACACAGTCAGTGCGCGGCAAAAGCCAAGAGGGCTTTGTAGCGATGAAAACAAAAGAAATAATAAGGAAGCCCGGTATTTATCCGGGCTTTTTTTATGCGTGGTCACAGTCTGTTGCGGGAATTTGATGCATTAAAAATAGGAAGAATTTACCTTTGGTCAGTTCGCTACTCTCGGGTCTGCTTGTAGATACGGTTGAGATTGTTTAGGGAATACATCGGCCCCTTCCCTGAAGGTAAAATACCATTTTTTCACAAGACCGCCTTACCCAAAAACTGGATTTATTGTTAAGACAATACTGCCATTTTCTCGCAACTTTACGGCAACATTTCTCTTACCTGCTCCAATCAATCTTCCGTGAGAAATACATCACCGCGCCAAGGATCGCGAACAGCCCAATGCTGCCCACAAGCAACGCATAATTCTCGAGTTGGATGATTACAAAAATGAAGCTATACAAAGCCGTCAGCGACAGCGAAATGAACAGTGGGAATTTTTTGTTCTTGAGGATAGAAATCGAATAGAGGCCAATCATGGCGATGACCGAACCCGCCGAAATTAGATAAGCGTCCCTAAAGCTACTGTGCTCGGTGATCGAGATAAGCAACGTGTAGAACATGATCAGCGCAAGCCCAATCATCGAATACTGGAAAATATGGATGTTGATCTTGCTGATGGATTGGATCAAAAAGAAAATCAGGAACGTAAGCCCAATGACCAAAAAGCCGTATTTGGACGCGCGTTCGTTTTGCTGGTATTGGTCTACGGGAATGACAAAGTCTACCCCAAAAGCGTAGCGGCTCAAATCGGGCAAGGTGTCAAAGAATTGCTGCGGGAAGGCACGGTTGATGTGCAACACTTTCCAGTTGGCGGTAAAACCGTTGGCAGTGATTTGCTTTTCGGGCAGGAAGTTACCTGTAAAACTCGGCGATTTCCAGTTGGACTGCATTTGAAGTTGTGTGGTTTTACCAATGGGCGCCATCTTGATTTGCTGGCTGCCATTGTAGTCGATGTTGAAGCTAAAATCGGCTTGACCGTTAGCAAGGAATTCAGACAGGTCAAAATAACCGGTTTCAAGCCGGTCTGTAATGGCTTCTTCTTTGGCCTCGGCTGATTGCGGCGTGGTAACTTTACCATCGGATTCGTAAACCGGCTGGAAAGCCAACTCCGTTCGGCCAAGGTTGATTTTCATTTCGTTGCGGATGCTCTTGAGGTTGGTGGTTTGGATGACAATCGTGGCTTTTTCCCATTGGATGTTCTCATTTGGAATTGCCCTGCTGCTAAAGTCTGGCCGTACGTAATTCCCGCTGAAATGCATGTTGGCGCTAAATACCGCCGATTCGTAATTGTTGCGGTTGAGCGTTTTGGTGGTCACTTTTGAGTTGGCCTTTAGTTGTTCGGGAAAGAAATAGGCATAGTTGGTTATTGCGGTTTTTTGGGTGACCGCAAGTTTGGTTTTGGCATCAACTGCCACTGTTTCCTGGTAATCGGTGTAAGGGACTTTTAAGATGGGACCGTAAAGGAAAACCTGTTCGCCCCATTTGTCGTTGATTTCGGAGATGACTTCGCTTTGCCGTTGCGAGCGTTCGAGGATCAGGTTCTTGACAAATTCAAGCGGAATCAGCAAGGCGAGGGTAAGCAATCCCACGAGGATCATTTTGGCCGTAGTGGATTGGAAAAAAGAAGTGGTTTGGTTGTCGGGTGTTTGCATTGTAATGATTTTAAATTAGGTGAATAATATTAAAAGACAGCTGTAAAAAATAATGACAGGAATGTTAATCAGCAAAACCATTGTATTGCCGATGATTTGGTTTTGGTGTGAACGGTAGAAAAGAGAGCTTGCCATCAGGCCCACAAAAGCAGCAGCGTTGATGCAGAACGACCAGCCCACGTAATAGAAACACAGCTCCCAATAGTCGGATTCGGGCGTCGCAATAAGGCACAGCAGCAGCAACACCGTCCCTATGGCAAATGACGCCCCGGCCAGGAACAACGGTGCCAGAGCAAGTATTTCGGCTGTTTGAAAATTATTTTTCATTTCAAAAATTTAAGGGCACGACACACGAAGCTTTCTGAACTACGAAACTCAAATAGACCCAAGCAACAGGAATATTACCTATCAGCAATAGTAGTTTTACAGCGATCGTCTCGCGCTGTTCAGGGTAGATGAATAACAGGAAAATCAGATTAACCAGCATGAGTAAGTTGGCAAAAACAGCTAAAATCACGAATAAAAGTCCGTAGACCAGCAAATCGAACGAGTTGGGATTGCATAGGAATAGCACGAACAAGAGCGTGCCTGTTCCAAATGAAACAAGAGCCAATGGCGTGGCGTACTTGGCTTGAGGAGGCGGTTGTAGTTGTTGCAAGTCCATGGTTAAGATATTTTAAAGGTTTGACGGATGGTGTCTACGGGAACCGTAAGCATCGCCGAAAAATCCAAGTAATGAAAGTAATGTGCAGCTTTCCCTTTCTGGTATTGGGTTAGGAAATAATCGAGTTGCATGGGGCGTAAAAGCGTGCCCACGATCAGCGAGAGGAACAGTTGTGGGTTGCGGCTGCCGTTTCCCAACAAATAGTATTGCAAACCAATTTCTGCTGTTGTCGATGTGCCAGTGTTTGTGAGTACGCGAACCGCGTCATGGTTTTCTGGCGGCGCGTCTATTCGCTGCGTGACCAGAAAACTGCCCAGCGCAAAGCCGAGGGTGTTTTCTGGTAATGATAAAAGTTCAAATTTGGCCTTGTCAGTCCAACGTTTGTTGGAGAAAAAGTCACGCATTCTGTTTTGTGTAGTGCGAAAGTTTCTGGATTCTGTTCTCATAGATCAACAGTTTAAAAGTACTTTGAATTTCAAAGTTTTGATATAAAAAAATAGCTAGCTTTTCTGGATTAGTTTTTCAAGCGCCTCGATGTGCAGTTGGAATGCTTTTCGACCCTCTTGGGTAGCGACATAACGCGTATTTGGCTTTTTGCCGATGAATTGCTTTTCAATCTGTATGTAATGCTCGGCCTCCAATGCTTTAGAATGTGAGGCAAGGTTGCCGTCGGTCACGCCGAGCAATTCCTTAAGCGTATTAAAATCGGCACTTTCGTTGACCATAAGGACCGACATGATTCCCAACCGGATTCTGTGGTCAAACGCCTTATTGATATTTTGGATGATGTTTTTCACGATTTATTTGCTGTCGTATTTGAAATACATTACGGCACCGTAAACAATGTGGCAAAGGCCAAAACCGATGCTAAAGAACAACAGGTCGTGGTTGGTAAACGCTGTTGCCAAAAGCCCGAGTACCATCAAGGTGAGTCCTAAATATCGCACGTCGCGAAACGTAAACTTACTGGCGTTGACGCAGGCCATTCCGTAAAAAATCAACAATATGGGAACAATTAGTTCGTAGTACTTTTTATCAATTAACAAGAGACCAAAAATGCCGCCGGCTATCAGAGGAATCGAAAAATTGATCACCAATCTTTTTGAGGTGCTATTCCATAAGCTATTGCCCTGACGTTTGGCTTTGGCCGAACTCAACAAAAATCCGGTGACCACAGACAGCGCAATAATTCCTAAGGCGATTCCAATCAACGGAGCGGTAAGGGTTCTCGCATCAGCAGCAGGTAAGGCGATTTCGTCATAACGCGAACCGTTGGCCGGCAAAATCCTGTCGGCAAGGTAGGCACCTATGAGTGCGTAGAAGCCTGCCATGATGCCCGACAACCCGCTCAGCGAAATGAACTGCGTAGACTGCGCCATCATTTCTTTGATGTCGCGGATGTCTTTGAGGTAATCTTTCGTTTCCATATAAAAGTACTTTGAAAAACAAAGTAAAGTTATTTCTATCGAACAAAAAAATAAAATTTGATTTTTTTTACAACCAATTGTGGTTAATTTTAGGCGATAAATCCAAACCATGAAAAAAATAGCGCTACTAGTGTTGCTCAATGCATTTGCAATCCAGGCACAAACCGATAAGGAACAGCAACTCAGGAAAATCTACGACGCCGCACTCACCAAATCCAAATGTTATGGTTGGTTGGATGACTTATCCAATAAAATCGGGTCTCGTTTATCTGGATCAGAAGGAGCCGCAAAAGCAGTGGCGTACACCAAGGCGCAAATGGAAACGATGCCTTTTGACCGGGTGTTCCTACAGGAAGTCATGGTGCCAAAGTGGGTAAGGGGCGAAAAGGAAACTGCCTACATCCGCGACGGAAAATCAAAAATCAATGTGCCGATATGCGCCTTGGGCGGTTCTATAGCGACGCCCAAAAATGGCATCACGGCCGAAATCATAGAAGTACACACCATTGCCGAACTCGAGACTTTGGGCAGCGCCAAACTAAAAGGTAAAATTGTATTCTTTAACCGCCCGATGCAACCCGAAAATATCGATACTTTTACCTCCTACGGCGGTTGTGTTGACCAACGGGGTAAAGGCGCGCGCGAAGCCGCCAAGTTTGGTGCGGTTGGAGCCATCGTGCGTTCTATGAATTTGCGGTTGGATGATTTTCCGCATACGGGCTGGATGGGTTATGGCGAATTGCCAAAAGACCAATGGATTCCTGCAGCAGCCATCAGTACCAACGGCGCCGAATTGTTGAGTAGCATGTTAAAACAGCGCCCAAACCTGCAATTCTATTTCAAGCAATCTTGTTATGCGATGGATGATGTGCTGTCGTACAATGTGATTGGCGAAATCAAAGGTTCTGAGCATCCAGAAAATATCATGGTTGTTGGCGGACACCTCGATTCATGGGATCTCGCCGATGGTTCGCATGACGATGGCGCCGGTGTGGTGCAAAGTATGGAAGTGGCCAATATTTTTAACAGCATCGGTTATAAGCCCAAGAATACGGTTCGCGTGGTACTTTTCATGAATGAAGAAAACGGCGGAAGAGGCGGAGCCAAATACAACGAGCTTGCCCAAGCCAACAGCGAACAACATATTTTTGCACTCGAAAGCGATTGTGGCGGCTTTACGCCCAGAGGCTTTACCTTTGAAGGAAGCGAGGCCAATGTGGCCATGGCACAAAGTTTTGCGCCCGTTTTTGAACCGTACCTGATTCATATTTTTAGGAAAGGGCATACAGGATCAGACATTGAGCCGCTCAAATCCCCCAACATCCTCAAGGCGGGATTGCGCCCCGATACACAACGTTACTTTGATATCCATCATGCTGCAACCGACACCTTTGACCAGATTGTAAAACGCGAACTTGAACTCGGTGCCGCGACCATGGCGGCCTTGGTATATTTGGTTGATCAGGTAGGCGTGCAACCTTAGAAAAGTAAAAGAGCCACCGTTTGGTGGCTCTTTGTTATTTGTTTTGTTTGTAACGCTTATCTGGTGTTCCGTCTTTTTTAAGCACGGTGGTCTTTGTGGTTTTGTAGCGCTTGTCTGGCGTACCATCTTTTTTAAGGACAACTTTCTCTTCTGTTTTTTTGATGACCTTACCATTTTCTTTTTGAACGGTCTTGGTCTCGGTTTGCGTTTTCTTGACGGTTTTTGCTTTTTCCTGTGCGGATACGGTTAAAGCAAAACCTAAGACTGCGATGGCTGCAAAAATTAGTTTTTTCATATCGGATATCTTTTAGATTGTTGCGCTAATTTACAAAATGCGTAAATGTCAATGAACAAAACGGGACGAAAATCAAACTTAAATTCTGTAGAAAAATAATTGGAAGAAGTGATTCACGTTTTAGAAGCATACGGCGAGTTTAAGAAAGCCGTGTCTGTC
>JAKQJQ010000053.1 GCA_029561105.1 Bacteroidota bacterium | reverse complement strand
TAAAATGTTGGCGTTGCGTTCGTTAAAGGCAATGGAATCGCAAACGCGTTTGGCAGTTTGAGCGGCAAGAATACGTTTGGGCTCTGTTTCTTTTTGTCCGCCGCTGCGGCTTGGCCAGTGATTGACTAAAATGCTCAAAGTTGTTTTGTTGGGAAGTTCGCCTTTGACATATAATATGTCGCGGGTTGGTTTATCCATATCGCCTGGGAAAATGACCGGGTATTTGGTGATTTTTAGTGGCTTAAAACGACTGCTGCGATAAAGTAATGCGACATCGATACCACGTTTGTCGGGAGAATCGAAGTGTGCGATGGAATAACCTAATTTGGATAAATCGGTTTTTGTGAGAAGGAAATCGAGGACGTTGCGGTTTTCGATTTCGACCATTCCAATCACGTCTGGAAGCTGTTTTTGAGCGCCAACTGCTTGAATTACTTGAGCTAAGTTTTTAAGTTTAGCATCGAGACGTTCGTTGGTCCAATTTGATTCGGAACCGGGAAGGAATTCTTGATCATCAATTTTAGGATCATCTACGGTGTCGTACAGATTTTCGACATTGTAAAACATCACCCGAAAAAGTTCTGATTTGCCTGATTTTGCTTGCTTTTGATGGTTTTTACAAGCCGAATAGGTAAAGAGAAGTATGAAAGAAGTAGCACTAAGTAGAAGGATTTTTTTCATAGAAAATGGCTGCAATCGGAATGGGATTTTGGCTTAACGGGCGAGGCAAATACCGTGTATGGCCGAGCACGTGACGGCGGTTGAGGTACGAAAACGGCGGAAGCCCCCCACTTTTTTTAAGCTTTTAGTTTGGCTGCGCAAGTTAATGGCTTCGGGTTGAAATACATGGAACGTGAACAGTTTTCACGATTTCTTAACGAAATACTCGGCAAATTGGCGGGCGAAATAGGTGATGATAATGTCGGCACCAGCGCGTTTGATGGAAGTTAGGACTTCGTTCATGGCGGCGGTTTCGTCGATCCAACCTTTTTCGGCAGCAGCTTTAATCATGGAATATTCGCCACTGATGTTATACGCCACAATGGGTAAACTACTATGTGCTTTTAAATCAGCAATGATATCGAGG